>JAZLEH010000298.1:0-13113 GCA_045615165.1 Eubacteriales bacterium
CGTTTTCCCTCTCGTAAAGCGTTACCGCGGGGAAACGAATCCTTATCTTATCGTCAACTCGCTGAAAAACGCTCGTAAGAGTCTCTACGCCGTCCTTTTCGGGGACGATCCTTTTGAGCTTATACTGCGCGCCGGAGATAAGGTACGGACCGCCGTCGTAGGTTTCGCCGTTGCATATTCCGTCCTTCTGCTCGATCCTGACGCCGAGAAGATCGCCCCAGCCACGCTTTATAAGATCCTCAGCCGCGTCAACAGAGCAAACAACAGAGCCCTTGAATATATTTTCTATCTGCTCGTCGGTCATCCTTTCGCAGATCTTATCCTCAAGGAAATTAATCTTTTCGGATTCGTCGGAATAATAGAACGGTATTCCCATACGCTCGAACACGCATTCTGCCCACTTATTTGTGTTATATCTCCACATGTGCGCGCGCTTTTCAACGTGGAATACGTGATAGGTCTGCTCGATGAATGCGGAATTTGCGCCGACGAATTTTATTCCGTCGGTTATTTTTATAAGCTCGTTATAGAAGCCTCTATGCTTTGCAAGTATCTCGCGGAACTTAACTCCGCTCTTCATTTCATATCCCGAGGTTCTTGTTATCCAGTTTTTCGCGCCTCTTAGTCCATCGATTATCGACGAGGTCATGTGCGAGTGAAGATAGCCTGCGCTTTTTCCGTATCTGTTGAATGGGATGGTGTCTGTTTCGGCGAGGACTATATCTATTCCGCCGCGGCGAAGCTTAGTTCCGCAGACTGCCGCACGGCGCATCGTGTCGGAGAATCCCTTTACGGTAAGGGGTGCGTAAGTGCCGTTGGGCGCTCTTACTATTCTCGGATTATTCTTACCCGCAAAAATAGGGTTAGTCATAAGCACCGCGTCGCATTCGTCGCCGCTCGTGCAGTTGATTCCCTGTATCGTCGGGTCAACAGAGTCAATCGCCTCTCTGAATCTCGTGACCGCCTTGACGAGAGTCTTCCTCTGAAGGTCGGTATAAGCAAGAGCGACGGGATCTGTGTCCTTGCCCTCCATTATCTTTGCGTAAAGCTCGCGGCCGGTGTAGCTCGTCTTATTTATTCGGTTGAACTCCGCCATATGTAAGGGACAGACGCATCCCTCAAAGTTGCGCATCATAAGGCGCACGTCGTCGTCAAGCATTATTGCCTTAGGCTTCTCCATTGCGATCCTCTTCATCGCGTAGGAGAGGTGGTCGAGCGTGCGCTCGTCCATAGGACAGTATATCGGATGCTCAACGCCGTCGTTAAGACCGATCATACGCTGAAATGGCGCAGGTGTCGTTATCGAATTTCCGTGACCAAAGGTTGCCTGCACGAGGATTCCGGAGGGCACGCCCTCCTTTTCAAGCTCGGTGCGATATCTGCCGTAAAGGGCGGCGAGCCTATCAACCTTATTCCAGACGGGATCTCCCTCGGGAATAAGCACCATCATAAACATCGGGCAGGAGGTTATCCCCCTCTTGTACTGATCGATAACGTCGGCAAGTCTTTCCTCAAAGTGATCCTCTTTCAGAGGTATGATAGAATAGTTATTATCCATAATCTTACTCCAACTGGAATTTTTTATCCTGTCTTTCGGGGTCGAGCTTTCTTACGCGGAAGTTTTCGGAGCATATACAGGGGAATTCCTGGCATCCCCAAGGCTTCATCCAGCAAAGCTCACCCGCAAGGCGCATTTCCTCGTCGTGCACACCGTATCTGAGCTGGCTTATTTCGGGCTTATGTCCCGTGCCGCACTCAAAGTCGAGCGACTGAACCATAACTCTGCAAGGACCGGGGTCCATACCGAAGAGGTTGCCCTTAGTCGTTGAGATTATATTCGTGTTATGCTGAGCAACTATATGCGTAATGATCGAGAGGTGCGAGCAATCGTGGAAAATGACACCCTCCTCGCAGTTATGTACATAGAGGTAATCGGCAACAACGTGCTCGCCGAAAACGAATCCGTACTTAAAGCCCTGAACGGCGCAGTTTCTCACGACGACGTTATCATTTTGGTCGGCGGAGAGAATGCAACCCGCCGTGTGACAGGGGTTTTCAAGAAGATATTTTCCGTTAAGGCAATCTCCAATCTGCTCATCAAGGCAGAATTGACAGTCGCTTATCCAAGTGCGGGAAATATTCTGAAGGTTTGCCGCGCTCATCGTGGGATACATTTTATCGGTGTTAAGATGAACGCGAAATTCGAGATTAGCCATTGAGAATTTAGTAAGCGAGAACTTACCCTTACAGCTCGTTCCCTCCGGTGCGGATATTATCGACCAGGGGCGCTCACTCGGATCGTGCACCTCGGGCGCTTCCCAATCGGAAAAGAGAATGGTATTGTCGTTGCGCATCGTTCCGAACTGAGTTCCGCCTGCAACGAGCGCGTGATTAAACGGGCGCACCATATACGAGTTAAGAAGTCGGCAAGGCATCTCACCCTCAAGGAAAATATTGTGTTTTCCGGGCGGGATAATTATCTGCGCGCGAACCTTTTTGCCTTCGAATTCCTCAATTCCGGGTGATGCGATTCTATATCCTGTGGGAGTATATGGGAAAAGGATTCGTCCGCCTCCTCTTTCTGCGGCGTAGTTTATAGCCGCCTGTATTGCGGCGGTATCGTCGGCAACGCCGTCGCCCTTTGCACCGAAGTCAAAAACGTTAATACCAAAGGTCATAATATTCTCCTTACATTTATTACTCTAACGATAGTATACTTTAATCTATTGATTCAGTCAATAAGTTTTCAACCGAAAACTTTTCGAAATTAAAATTCTATTATATAGGTATCTCCGTGCCCTGCGACGTAATAGCAAACGTCGCCGACAAAATCGATTCCCTCGGGCTCAAGGCATACGCCCATATCCGAGAAGCAGGCATAGAGCGAAAGGCGCTTCTTGTCGGGAAGAACGACTCTGATTCCGGGAACGTGCTCCCCTCTCGTGCCTCCCTCAACCGAATATATTATTCCGTTATGAACGCACGCACCCTGTATTGAGCGGTGGTAATCGGTATCAAAATAATCCTTCACCTCGGAGAGTGCAAGAGTTCTTACGGGAATGCCGTATTCGGAATTATATTCACCCTCGCGCACCTTCGGAACGTCGAATGAAAAATATCTCGTGTTAAAGGGCTTATCCCTCATAACGAATGCGTAAAGAGTGTTCGAATCTCTGTCAATAATGAAGTTACCATAGGGGCGGATATCCTCGTTTCCCTCGGTGGATTTCCACATTTCTCTATCCTCAACGAATCCGATCTTTATCATCTGAACGAGAGTGGTTTTAAAGTTATTTCCGTCGCGCATAAGTCTGTAAACGAGGCATTCTCCCTCGTGGCGCTCTTCACACTTTTGGAAATTATTATATACGTTTGCGTAAAGAAGCGGGAATTCGTCACCCTCTTCGTAATACTCCGTGCCGAAGCAAACCGCATTAGCGTGCGGCGAGATTATATCAGCCTTATCAAGAATGAAGCGGCATATCGGATCGGGTTCTTCTCCGCCCGATGCGTGAAGCGCGGAAAGCTCGTAAACCGATACCTCACCGATGCACTTTCCGTGCGCGACGAAATCGAATAAATACTTGCCAAAAATTACTATGTCCTGTCCCGTTTCAACCTTTGATATTCTTCTAAGCTTCATTTTCGCATCCCCCTTAGGTGTTTTATTTCATTATACACCTGCTTTCGTCTTTTTTCAATATGCGCTACGTTTTTTATCCTTAATATATGCGCATTTTTCCCTTTTTATTGAAATATAAGATCTTTTCTTTAATAATCTTAAAAAACATTGAGAATAGGTCTTGATTTTTTGATAAAATAAGTGTAAAATATATGGAGTAAGAATATAAAATCAAGGAGACTTAAAATGGCACTTGTAACAACCAAGGAAATGTTCAAAAAGGCTTATGAAGGCGGCTATGCAATCGGCGCTTTCAACATTAACAATATGGAGATCATTCAGGCGATCACCGAGGCTGCTGCTGAGGAAAAGTCGCCCGTTATCCTTCAGGTTTCCGCAGGCGCGCGTAAGTATGCAAAGCACGCATATCTTCTTGCGCTCGCAAATGCTGCAGTAGCAGACAGCGGAATTGACCTTGCGCTTCACCTTGACCACGGCGCAGACTTTGAGGTTTGCAAATCCTGCATTGACGGCGGATTCACCTCTGTTATGATCGACGGATCACACCACTCCTTCGAGGACAATATCGCCCTCACCAAGAAGGTTGTTGAATATGCTCACGCACACGGCGTTGTCGTTGAGGGTGAGCTTGGCGTGCTTGCAGGCGTTGAAGACGACGTAGTTGCAGAGCATTCCTCTTACACCCGCCCCGATGAGGTTGAGGAGTTCGTTTCCAGAACCGGCGTTGACTCCCTTGCAATCTCTATCGGTACTTCTCACGGAGCTTATAAGTTCACTCCCAAGCAGTGCACCAGAAATGAAAACGGCGTTCTCGTTCCTCCGCCTCTCAGATTCGACATTCTCGAAGAGGTTGGAAAGAGACTTCCCGGCTTCCCCATCGTTCTTCACGGCGCATCCTCCGTTGCACACGAGTGCGTTCAGGAGATCAACGCTCTCGGCGGTAAGCTTCCCGATGCAGTAGGTATTCCCGAAGAGCAGCTTCGCCGCGCAGCTAAGATGGCTGTTTGTAAGATCAATATCGACTCCGATATCAGACTTGCAATGACCGCAGGCGTTCGCCGCGTATTCGCTAACAAGCCCGAAGCGTTCGACCCCAGAGAATATCTTAAGGTTGCTCGCGACGAGGTTAAGAAGATGGTTCAGCACAAGATCGTTAACGTTCTTGGCTCTTCCGGAACTCTTTAATATAATCATTCCGTTACAGCGCAAAGATAACCTTTGCGCTGTAATTTATAGCGTTTCCTTTTTGTAATTACGTAAAATTTTATAATTTGCTAAACAAAAGAGAGTGTTTAAAGTTATGAAAAAATATGATTTAATCGTTGTCGGCGGCGGACTTGCCGGAGTTGGCGCGGCGGTTGCGGGCGCAAGACAGGGGCTCAGCGTTATGCTCGTTGAAAAATCCAACAACCTCGGCGGCGCGTTGACCAATTCGTTAGTATACCCTTTCTGCCCTTATCGCGCGATTAATCCCGAGAAAAAAACGGACAAGCTCCTCTCAGGCGGTATATTTACCGAAATGAGAGAACGCTACGCCGAGAAAACGGGAAGCAAGGTTGACCGCAACTTTGATACCGAGTATTTCAAATTCGTTCTTGACGATATCGTTACGGACGCAGGCGTTGAAGTATTATTCCACGCAACCGTTTACGGAGTTTCTACCAATGAAAGAAAGGTTACCTCCGTTCAGGTTGCAACCAAAGCTGGAAATATGGAATTTGAAGCAGACTTCTTCGTTGACACGTCGGGCGACGGCGACCTCTTCTATCTTGCGGGGTGCGACTATCTCCTTGGCAGAGAGGAAGACAACCTCTGTCAGCCGATGACCACCTGCTTCCGCCTTTGCGGAGTCGATCTTGACAAATACGTAGATGAGCTTCCGAGGCTTCAAGAGCTTTATAAGGAATACCGCGCTTGCGGAAAAATAACGAATCCGAGAGAAAACCTTTTGATTTTCGACGGAGTTGGCGACGGAATCCTTCATTTCAATACCACTCGAATCGTAAGAATGGATCCAACAAATCCGTTTGATATAAGCATCGCTGAGATTGAAGCGAGAAAGCAGATCTGCGAGGTCGTTGACCTTTTAAGAAACAATTCCGAAGCGTTTAAAAACTGTATGATTTCTTCGGTTGCTACGCAAATCGGAGTCCGCGAATCAAGAAAGCTCAAAGGTGAGCATATCCTTACGGTTGAAGAGCTTTTTGATCGCGTTATGTTCGATGACAGCATAGCGCTCGGAAACTACGACGTTGACATTCACAGCCCCTCGGGCACGGGAACGTTAATGATAAAATTCGACAGAAGATACTATTACAGCATTCCCTACCGCAGCCTGCTTCCCAAGGAATTCGACAATCTCTTGGTAGCAGGAAGATGCATCTCCGCAACGCACGAGGCTCAGTCGTCTGTTAGAATTATGCCTATTTGCGCGTGTCTTGGCGAAGCCGCAGGAACGGCAATCGGTCTTGCAAAGAATACCGGTTTAAACACACACACGATAGACGTAAAGGCTCTTCAAAAACTGCTTACCGACAACGGCGCGCAAATATATTAAATCAATAAAACATCTCCCTTGGCAGTTTGAAATTCTACCGAGGGAGTTTTCTTTTTTAGACAAATTGATTTCGTATTTTACGATGCGTTTACGCCATTTTTTAGGAACGCATAAACTTTTTTGTATTATCCACCCATTTTTATTGATTTTTCATTTGACAAACCCGCGTTTTTCATCTACAATATAGGTATAGAAATTTAATTACGGAGGACTATTATGAAAGAAATAGTTAGCGAAGTTCTTAATGACAAAAAGAGATTCGAAGCGAAGAGCGACTATATGGAAAAGAAGCTCGACAAGGCAATTGCCGAGGCTCTTAAAAAGGTCGATTATATGATCGAGACGATCGGCGACAAGTTCCCCTCTCACAACAGCTACGGCAACGTTTATAAAGCAGTTGAAAACGACCGCGGCTGGCAGAGCGGCTTCTGGAGCGGTATTCTTTGGCTTTCTTACGAGCTTACGGGCGACGATAAGTATAAGAATGCGGCACTCGCACAGATCGAGTCCTATTACGAGAGAATTGAAAAAAAGATCGGTATCCTCGGACATGACGTTGGATTCCTTTATACCCTTTCCTGCGTTGCGGCATACAAGCTCACGGGCAACGAGAGAGCAAAGGAAGCGGGCATTCTTGCGGCTAATCATCTTCGCTCAAGATTCCAGGAAAAGGGTCAGTTCATTCAGGCGTGGGGTCAGATGGACGACAAGACTAAGTATCGCCTCATAGTTGACTGCCTCCTTAATATTCCGATCCTTTACTGGGCAACCGAGGTTACGGGAGACGAGAGCTATAAGAACGTTGCTTATACTCATTTCAGAACCACCGTTGACGTTGCAATAAGAAAGGACGGCTCCTCCTTCCATACCTACTATTTCGATCCCGAAACGGGTCTCCCCCTCCGCGGCGTTACAAAGCAGGGTAAAGACGATAACAGCTGCTGGTCAAGAGGACACGGCTGGGTTATCTACGGTATGATGCTCACGAGAAAGTATATTGAAGATCCCGATGCGGTTACTATCGCAAGCGCGGCAACCAACTACTATCTTAACAGACTTCCGAAGGACTTCGTTCCCTATTGGGATCTCGCGTTCGTTGACGGCGAGGGTGAGGAAAAGGACTCCTCCGCCGCGCCCATCTGCCTTTGCGGTATGATTGAGCTTCTTAAATATCTTCCCGAGGGCGAAGAAAAAGAGATCTTCAAGAATGCAATTTATCATTCTATGGATTCTCTCTATGAGAACTATTCAACGAAGGATATGCCCGAAGCAAACGGACTTCTTCTCCACGCAGTCTACTCCAAGCCCGACAAGGTTGGTATAGACGAGATGAATATCTGGGGTTGCTACTTCTACCTCGAAGCGCTTAAGAGACTTAAGAGCGGTTGGAATCTTTATTGGTAAAAACGGCCCTTTAACGCAAAGAGGTCGGTTCAAGGCTTGAACCGACCTCTTTATTTATGCTTTTTTCTTCAATACGATCTTATAGACATAGGTAACGATCGCGTATGCGAAAACGACGAGTATGCCGCCAAACGCAACGTCGGAAAGGTAGTGCGCGCCGACCGTCATTCTTGATGCCGCCGTTGCCATCCACCAAAGAATACTTGCAGCAAAAATCCAAACGCGGTATTTTTTTGCCGACTCGTAAAGCTCCGCAATACTTGGGAAAATTATCACGGCAAACGCGGAATATGTCGAATGCCCCGACGGGAATGACGAAAGCTCGTCACTCGTTGCGGAAAGAGAAATTGAATCCTTTATATCAGAGCCGCCCTGCCACCAATTGCGGAAGAATTCTTCAATTCCCGAGGAGCGCACGAAGCGGTATCGCGGACGGGAGGCGAGCTCCTTAACGATAACAACGAAGAGCCAGCAGAAGATCGTTACCGCGCCGAGGATAAGAAGAGTTTTCAAGAGTCGCTCCTTATCACCGTATCGCATAGCCGTCTTATAACCGAGATACCACACGAGAGCGAGTATCAGAAGTCCAATCAGAAAAGCGATATACCACGGAATTGCATACGCGGGCTTGTTCACCATGAAGAGCGTGCTCGGGAAATAGAATACCGAAAGAACGCTTAACGCGATTCCGAAAACGCGAAGCCATACGGTAGCCCTCTTTGAATAGGGCGAGCCGTTTGCAATAGCAACGACTCCTGCGCCAATAAAGCTCCAGCCGACGAATGTCGGAATGATTCCAATATAAGAGAATATCGCGCCAAATACGTTCTCGCGCGGCATCTCGCCGATATAGGCAGCCTTTGCGATCTCGTAATCCCACACAGAACCAACGACGAGCGCCGCCACGGCTACGAATAAAACCGTCAAATTAAAATACTTTCTCATAATAGCTCCAATGACATTATATTTTAATTATACTATATCGCGATTGATTTTTCAAGAAAAAAACACGCCTTTCGGCGTGTTTTCTTATTTTATTCTCGGTTTTTCTTTTTGGTTGGGAATTCTCCGGTGATCTGCTTAAAGCATCTGCAGAAATATCCTACATTTTCAAATCCCGATGCGTAGGCAACCTCCGCAACAGACGAGCTTCCCTCGTATAAAAGCTCCTTAGCTCTTTCAATTCGAAGATTATTCCGATACTTAACGGGAGACGTTCCGAATTGCTTCTGAAAGCGCTCTCTGAAGCTGCTGACGCTTACGTGAGATGCATCGGCAAAGCTTGTGATCGGAATATTTTCAAGATAGCTTTGCTCGAGAAGCTGAACGCCGGCGAGTATTCTTGAATCGATATCCCGCCTCGTTGAAAGCAGGGGAGCAGATGTGGATATCGCGCCGAGAAGTCGGTATATGAGCTCCTTTTTGCGAAGAGTTGCGGCGAGAGTTTTCGAAGCACTGCAAAGCTCGAACGAGGTCATTATTTTTGATATACTGTAGAGCTTATCGTCTTTTAAGAGCTTCGTTATCTTATCGAAGAGATTGACCTCCCTGCCCGACGAGTCAAGCGAGGTAAAATTAACGAGGACGAAAACGGTGCTTTCCGCTTTATATTCCATTGAATACTTTTCAAGCTTCGGCAGAAAAACGAGTTCCCTGTCGGATGCGGTCACCAGATCCCCCGATAGAGTTTTAAAGCAAACCTCTCCGCTCCAGATAAATAAAAATCCGGAGTCGCATCTGCCGTGCGCGCGCTTATCGACGGTTCGACCGCGCGGGCGAATGCCCGACATAATCGATATATTCAAAAAATTAAGCTCTTCAAAAAAGGAATTATCCATAATTATCAATACCCCTCGGTATTTATGAGCACCTTTTCAAGCACGGACTTACAGTAGCCGCACTTATGGCAGTTTTTATCACAGCTTGAAGTGCGCTCAAACCAATCCGACGGGAAGTCGCAGTTTGAGATAATATAGGGCGCAAGCGCTCTTCCGAAGCCCGGCTCAAAGAGGTCGAGAGTGTTTCCAACGTATCTTCCGCGAACGTAGGCGTCGATAACCATTCCGGGATATGCGTGCATACGGGTCGCGAGCTTTACCGTGTCGAATATGCCCTCGTAATTATGTATATCCTCAGGGCGTATCCAGGTATTCTCAAGAAGCATATGCCAATTCTCTTTGTTCTTTAATGCGCGCCAGCAAACGTAGGGTGAAAAATCGTCAAGGTTCTTTATCTCGCACACCTCTGCCTCGTGCGCAACGAGGTTGTCGTGGAAGGTCTGACCCGAGCAGTTAACGAAGCAACCGCTATTTGCAAGCATAACAAGCTTCTTTCCGCTCGCGTCTGCCCATTCCTTAAGCATCTTAAGGTGGGGGATATTACGGTTATAATCTCTTTGCACGTGATAGGAGTCGAAGAGATCTGCAAGATATTCCATACCCTTTATCGTTCCGATGCGCATATTTACCGATGCGCGCACCTCTACCTTAGGAAAGTGCTTTTTAACCGTGTGCGCGATAGCGAGCGAGGCGGTAGTGATAGTATCAACGGGCGCGTCCACCTCGTAAAGATGCTCTATGACAGAGCAAACGGTGTTCGCAAGCTTCTCCGACATCGCGTATTCGCCGTAGCAATTACCGTTGAAGAGAAGGTCGAGCTTAACGCCCATTCCCTTTATTCTGCAAAGCTCGTCCTCCATTCGCGCCTGTGCTGTCCAATCGGTATAGCCGTGGCGCGTGGCGATGGCGCTTCTTCCCGTAGCTATATCCTGCCAAGGGAAGAATATCTCCGAGATATGCTCCTTATACGATTCAACTATGTCCGAAAACGGCTCTTCGCCGTCGTTGTAAAGCTGAAACCCAACGTTAAATTTCATAATTTTTAATCCGTATCCGTATCGTTTTTGTCTTTGTTATTAGGCGAATTTTTTCCCTGATAAGGCGGCGTGTAGTCAACGTCGATCGCCTCGCTTGACCAGTCGATCTTCCAAGGCTTGCTCGTTCTGAAGGGATTTTCGAACTTATTCTTAAGAACGCCTCTCTTTTCAAGGCTTATCATACAAGCTCTCGTACAGCCCTTAGCTCCGCAGATCGCCTTACCGGTGTTATAAAGCCTTTTCGGTGCGGTATAGAAGGGTGAGATGTCCGAGGGCTTATACTTGCCCGCTCTCGGTCCTTCCTTGAAGAAGTTACCCTCTTCGCCCTCCTCAACGGGCGCGCCGCCCTGGAATACCCAGTCGCACTTATCCATATCAACGTCTGCCCATTCAAGCTCGTAGCCGCCAATATTGTCCTTAACCGTTCTGTCCGCGGGAATGCATCCGCCGGGGCACTCGCGCACGCAAGCCATGCAACGGTTGCAGAGCGTACCGGGCTCCATGATGGGATCGGGCTCAAGCTCAAGCTCGGTGATAATGATACCGACGCGAAGTCTCGGTCCGAACTCGGGCGTGAGAAGCATCTTCGAGTATCCGATCTCTCCAAGTCCGCAGAGGAAGCCTGCAATACGAAGGCTGATCATAACATCGGGCGCCGCCTTGCCGGGAGCAACGGGGCGAGAGTAGTTTTCGCGCATATAACCGGAGTTATCAATCGCTCTCCAGTCGCACTGATGTCCCATAGGAACTGCTTCGTATCCCGCATCCTCGATCATCTTACTGAGGTTGATAACGGTCATGGGCATATAGAGATAGGTAATTCCACCGTAACCCATAGACGAGTAGTTTGAGAAGTAGGTTCCCTCTTCAACACCTCTGAGAGAGCCGCGAAGCACGCGGAATCCGAGCGCGATAATCGATTTGGCATTCGGCATTATCTGCTTGGGGTCCATCTGAATGGGAGCGGTGCTCCATCTGTCGATAGAGCCGATACCAACGATATCCGCGCCAAGGCGTTTAGCCGCCGCTTTAATGTCCTGTGACGTAATCATAATAATTACTCCTTTAATTAAAAAATGTACAACTACATTATAGCAAAAAGCATTGATCAAATAAATAAACAAAACGATTGATTTATTGCACGAAACAACAGATTATGTCCCAAAATCGATCAAAACGAGCTATAAGCAGGTATAAAACGCCAAGCTGAATTTATTAAATTATAACACGAAACTATATAAAATGCAATATTTATTCTTCAAAAATCCCGTAGGCTTCAAGCATCCACCTCGAGGTTTCGTACATCATCGCCTCAATATGCCTCTGCATAAAGAGCTGAGGCTCGCGGAGCTTCGATTCCTTTTCAAAGCGGCGGCGATTACCCGTCCACTGATCGTATTTGATAAGCGAGGAGGTGCATTCAAGAGTAAAATATCCCTTGAAATTAACATCGATAAGCGCGCTTATAACCTCGTCGTGATTAAGTCTGCCGAGGAATGGTGCGATATGGTCGTCTTTCATTCCGTGGTTGTCGTTATAATGTATCGCGTAAAGCTCGTCACCGAGCGCCATTATATCGTCGTACTGACTTCCCTCGCAGTTTGCGTGTCCCGTATCCCAGCAACCGTGAAACAGCGGATGATCAACGAACTCTATGAATTCGCGCATATCCTTGCCCGAGTTTATAAAATATCTTGAACCCATATTAGATGCGGTAGAGTTTTCGCAAAGCATATTCACTCCGCAACGCTCCATCGCGGGAAAGAGCTTTTCGCAGAATCTCTTGTTTTTCTCAAACCATTCGTCCTTTGAAATCCCCTCTGCATGACCGCTGTGCACGACGGTATTCTTTATACCGAGCTGTTGGCAGATCTCAATCGAGCGAACAGTCGCCTTAATAAGAAAATCAAGATGTGCGGGATCTTCCGAAAGCGGATTTCCGCCCTGCGAATGCGCCTGAACGAACTGCATTCCAAGCTCATCGGCAACACACTTTATCCTTTTTACCTCGTCCATCCAATTATCCTGCATAAGTGCGGACGAGGGCTTAAAGCTATACATACTTAAATCTATATATCTGAATCCCGCGCGGTGAAGCTCGCGTATGCACTCCTCGTCACTAGAGCAAAAATATCCGAAATCGCCCGTCGTTGTTGCAATTTTCATAAAAGCTCCTTTAAATTATAATTAATCGATGGTTATACGATATTTAGTCGCGGTTTCCCACGCGTCACCGCGCGATACCTTTGTGCCATTACATATAACGAAATACATTTTATTATACATTCCCCGTCCGTTATCCGAAAGCAAGAAGCAATTTCCGCCATCAAGTCTTTGCTTCTCATTTACGGACATTGAAAAGCTTATTCCCGATTCCTCACCGTAAACAACGGCTTCCGTCGCGCCAAAGTATTTCACGTCGTAATATTCGGTCGGATCTAACGGAATTTTATTTATATCGGTATAAAATCTGTCGGTCAGCGTTTTGAGCGGCGGCATCATAGCCATATATGAAGCGCCAAGCGTGTAATCTCCAAGCCACTCGACTCTTTGATCAAGCGTTACGCCAATTTCATTAATGGTATATTCCTTCGTGTGGTTCAAGACCTCTTTGGCAGGGCTCAAAGGATCGAA
>JAZLEH010000299.1:0-1968 GCA_045615165.1 Eubacteriales bacterium
AAAACTTTTATATTTTTAGGAGGTTCGGGAATTTGCTTTTTAAAATTATCCTGAGTGTTCATGGGAACTCCTATGAAAAAGCCGCAGAGAAACGGGTTCTGTGCGGCTTTATTGATTTTTAATTAAAACGCAGTTTTACAATTGCCAACTTAGGGATGCAGTCTGTCGGGGCCGCGGAAGAGGAACATAGCTTCCTTGATCGGGATGCCGAGGAAGAGCATTGTAAGACGGTCTACGCCGATTGCGAAGCCGCCGTGGGGAGGACAACCGTAACGGAAGAACTCGGTGTAGAACTTAACGTCCTCGCCAAGTCCCTTCTCTGCCGCATTTGCGCAGAGGTGGTCATAGCGGTGCTCTCTCTGTGCGCCGGAAGTGATCTCGACGCCGCGCCAAATGAGGTCGTAACCCTGGGGAACGCCCTGCTCGTCGCGCATATGATAGAAGGGACGCTTGTCCTGCGCAAAATCGGTGACGAAGAGGAACTCGTGACCATACATTTCCTTAACAAGGCGGTGAGTCATACGCTCAGCATCGGTGGTAAGGTCGCCTTTTTCGGACTCGGGGCAGGTGTAGCCGTACTTCTCCTCGAGAAGTCTGTAAATTTCTGCAACAGAAAGAACGGGGAAAGGACGTGTGGGAACAACGACTTCGATGCCGAAGATTCTCTCGATATCCTCGCCGTACTTTTCTTTTACTCTGCCGAGGACGTAGGTGAGCATCTCCTCCTCGAGAGCCATAACGTCGTGGAAGGACTCAACGTAGGAGAATTCAAGGTCGAAGGAGGTGAACTCGGTCGCGTGCTTATTGGTGTGCGACTTTTCAGCGCGGAAGCAAGGTGCGCACTCGAAAACTCTCTCGAGTCCCGCTGCCATAGCCATCTGCTTGTAGAACTGAGGCGACTGTGCAAGGTATGCGTCGCGGTCGAAATAGTTGAGCTTGAAGACCTCGGAGCCCGACTCGGAAGCCGCGCCGATGATCTTGGGGAAGTGGAGCTCGGTGAACTTATTCTTGAGGAGGTAATCGCGCATAGCCGCGGTGATCTCGCTCTGAACGTGGAAGATGAGGGTGTTGCGCTCGGTGCGGAGGTCTACCCAACGGTAGTCAAGGCGCGAGTCGATTGCGGAGTCTTCCTTGATGGGAAGCGCGTCTGCGATGGATTCGATGCGGATAGAGGAGGGGATGATCTCCATTCCGCCCATTTTTACGTATTCGTTAGCGATGCACTCGCCCTCGATGGTAACGACCGAGTCGATGGTGAGCTGATCGACAACAGCTGCAAGAGCCTCGTTGCCTTCCTTCTCAACGTAGACCTGAACCTTACCCGTCATATCACGGATAACGAGGAACGCGCGTGCCTTCTTGTTACGGCAATTTTCAACGAAACCGGCGATCTTAACCTGCTCGCCCGGCTTAACGTCGGCAATAAATGTTCTTTTCATTTCTTAACCCTTTCGTGGTTTGGTTGGATTTTTACATACATTATAATAATAGCACAAACGGGAATAAAAGTCAAGTGGAAAGAGAAAAAGAAGGCACGAAATGCGAGAAAAATCTCGCATTTCGTGCCTTTGAACGATTTAGTCAATCGACTTATCGATATTAAATCTTGTGATCTTTCTGGAGGTGTTCTTGAGGAACTCTTCCTTACGGATCTTGACGAGGCCTACCTTCTTGTAGGGTGCCATGTGGGTGTTGGCGATCTTGACGTGCTCGTCGAAGTATTCCTTGATGTCGGTCACGCCGTCGTTCTTGAGCTGCTCGTAGTCGGGGAATATCTCGGCAACGATGACCTCACGCTCGGGGTTCTGCTTGCTCTCGCCCGCGTAAACAACTACCTCGAGAACACCGCGGATGCGCGAGATCTCGGTTTCGATCTCCTCGGGATATACGTTCTTGCCGTTCGAGAAGATGATGAGGTTCTTCTTACGTCCCGTGATGAAGAGCCAGCCGTCTTCGTCAAGCTTACCG
>JAZLEH010000300.1:0-6052 GCA_045615165.1 Eubacteriales bacterium
ATTTCTACACCTGCGGTCCGGAGCCTATGCTCAAGGCTATACATAAGTGCGCAAAGACGGGCGGTCAGTTCTCGTTTGAAGAGAGAATGGGCTGTGGATTCGGCGCGTGCATGGGATGCTCTTGCAAAACCGTAACAGGCTACAAGAGAATCTGCAAGGAAGGACCCGTGCTTGAAAAGGAGGAAATCTTATGGTAAGCTTAAAGACGACCCTTTGCGGAATCGAGCTTGATAACCCGATAATCCCCGCAAGCGGAACTTACGGCTTCGGCTACGAATTTGCCGATCTTTACGACATAAATATTCTCGGCTCGCTCTCCTTTAAGGGAACGACGCTTGACCCCAGATTCGGCAATCCTACCCCGAGAATTGCCGAGTGCCCCTCCGGAATGCTTAACGCGGTCGGTCTTCAGAACCCCGGCGTTGAAAAGGTCATCGGAGAGGAGCTCCCCAAGCTTAGACGAGTATTTAATAAGCCCACTATGGCAAACGTTTCCGGCTTCTCCGAGAGAGAGTACGTTGAGACGGTTGAAAGACTCGATACCCAGTCGGACATCGGTTGGTTTGAGGTAAACATTTCCTGCCCCAACGTTCACGGCGGCGGAATGAGCTTCGGAACTTCACCCGAGGCGGCGGGCGAGATCACCAAAGCGGTAAGACGCGTTACGAAAAAGCCTCTTATCATCAAGCTCTCCCCCAACGTTACCGACATCGCATCGATCGCCAAGGCATGCGAAGCGAACGGAGCTGACGGAATAAGCCTTATAAACACTCTTCTCGGAATGAAGATAGACCTTAGAAAAAGAGCGCCCCTCCTTGCTAACAAGACGGGCGGCTACTCCGGCCCTGCGATAAAGCCCGTTGCCGTAAGAATGGTTTACCAGGTTTACGATGCGGTTAAGATTCCGATCGTCGGAATGGGAGGTATCTCTACTGCCGAGGACGTTATCGAATTTATGATGGCGGGTGCTACCGCCGTTGAGGTTGGTGCGGCTAACCTCGTTAACCCCTACGCGTGCCGCGATATAATCGAGGATCTTCCTCGCGTTATGGAAAAATACCGTATAGAAAGCCTTGCCGAGATCATCGGTGCGGCTCATTGAAAAGGAGATATAAAATGGGAAAAGACGTTATAATTGCCTGCGACTTTGACAGCGCAGAAAAAACCTTTGCTTTCCTTGATAAGTTCACCGGAAAGAAGCCCTTCGTTAAGATCGGCATGGAGCTTTACTATGCAGAGGGCCCCGCTATCGTTAAGGAAATAAAGAGACGCGGTCACAAGATCTTCCTCGACCTTAAGCTTCACGATATCCCCAACACTGTCAAAAAGTCTATGGCGGTTCTTTCCCGCCTTGACGTTGATATGACTAACCTCCACGCAAGCGGCACTATCCCGATGATGCAGGCGGCAATCGAGGGACTCACGAGACCCGACGGAACTCGCCCGATTCTTATCGCGGTTACCCAGCTCACCTCTACCGATGAGGAGACTATGAAGCGCGACCTTCTTATCAACGAGCCCATCGCAGACGTAGTTATGCACTACGCGCACAACGCGAAGCTCGCAGGTCTTGACGGCGTAGTTTGCTCTCCCCTCGAGGCAGGCAAGGTACACGACAAGTGCGGCAAGGACTTCGTTACCGTTACTCCCGGCGTTCGCTTCGCTGACGGCGACAAGGGCGACCAAAAGAGAGTTATGACTCCCGAAGAGGCAAGAAAGATCGGCTCTGACTATATCGTTGTCGGCAGACCTATCACCGCGGCAGAAAATCCCGTAGCGGCTTACGAGAGATGCATTAAAGAATTCGTTGGCTAATTAAAAGGAGATTTGAAAATGGAAAGCTATAAGAGAGAATTTATAAAGTTCCTTGAGGGCGCGGGTGTCCTTAAGTTTGGCGACTTCACCGCAAAGAGCGGAAGAAAGATCCCCTATTTCATTAACGCAGGTATGATCAAGACCGGTAAAGACATTGCAACCCTCGGCGAGTTTTACGCAAAGGCATACTTTGAAAAGCTCGGCGCAAAGAAGTCTGTTCTCTACGGTCCTGCATATAAGGGTATTTCCCTCTCGGTTTCTGCAGCTGTTGCACTTTCGAAGAACGACCTCAACGTTCCCTTCTTCTTCAACAGAAAGGAAGTAAAGGATCACGGCGAGGGCGGCGTTTTCGTTGGCTACGTTCCCACCGCAGGCGAGGAGATCGTTATCATTGAGGACGTTATCACCGCAGGTACTGCTATCCGCGAATCTATGGAGATCCTCTCCCACCTTGAGGGCACTAAGGTTGCCGCTACCATCATTATGGTAGACCGCAAGGAAAAGGGCAAGGGCGAAAAGGGTGCTATGGTTGAGATCGAGGAGGAGTTCGGATTCCCCGTTTACTCCATCGTTGACGTTTACGATATCATCGAGTATCTTGAAGAGGATGAAGCTAACCGCGAGAACGTTGACAGGATCAAGAAGTATCTTGAAGTCTACGGCGCAAAGGCGTAATAATTATGAGAAATCTTATTGACATTCTCGACTTTTCCGTCGAGGAAATTGACAGACTTTGCCTTAGTGCAAACGATATAATCGCAAACCCCGAAATGTATTCGGAATCCTGTAAGGGAAAGATCCTCGGAACGCTCTTCTTCGAGCCGTCCACGAGAACGAGACTCAGCTTCGTTTCCGCGATGATGAGCCTTGGCGGCAACGTGCTCGGATTCTCTGATTCGGGCTCTTCGTCGGTTTCAAAGGGCGAGACCCTCTCCGACACGATAAGAATGGTTGCGGCATACGCCGACATCATTGCGATGCGCCACCCCAAAGAGGGCGCACCCATCGTAGCATCGAGAGTTTCCACCGTTCCGATCATCAACGCGGGTGACGGCGGACACTTCCACCCCACGCAGACCCTCACTGACCTACTTACGATACAGAGAAAGAAAGGGCGCTTCAACAACCTTACCGTAGGTATCTGTGGCGACCTTAAGTACGGAAGAACCGTTCATTCGCTTATCGCGGCTATGTCGAGATACGAGAACGTGAAATTCGTTCTCATCTCCCCCGTGGAGCTTAAGCTCCCCGATTACGTTAAGGATGAATTCCTTAAGGGCGGCGACTTCGTTGAGGTTTCAAGCCTTGAAGAAGCTATTCCCGAGCTCGACATCCTCTATATGACGAGAATCCAGCAGGAGAGATTTGCCGACAAGGCAGAATATGAAAGACTTAAGGACGTTTATATTCTCGACGCGGCAAAGCTTAAGAACGCAAAATCCGACCTTTCGATCATGCATCCCCTGCCCCGTGTTACCGAAATCGCCGTTGACGTTGACGACGATCCCCGCGCGGACTATTTCGATCAGGCGAAATTCGGCAGATATATAAGAATGGCGCTCATCCTTAAGCTCCTTAAGGATTCAAAGGGAGATATCTCGATACCCTCCGGAGTTGAAAACGATGCGCTCATCTGCAAGAATCCCCACTGTATTTCACGCACCGAGAGAGGAATTAAGAAGCTCTTCAAGGGCGAATCCTGCCTCTACTGCGATCAGAAAGCATCTAGGAAATAATGAAAAAGCCTTCCCGTGGGAAGGCTTTTTTTGTTTTTATTCGATTATTTAGCGTTGGTTACAGCATATGGATTTTCAAGAGCGTTCTTCACCGCTTCTCTGATAAGGTCCATATTGGCGTTTATAGTTTCGCCGTATTGCATATCTCCGCTATACGAAGGCGTTCCGTCGATTTTATCGACGTCGCATCCCGTAAAATACGCTGCCCAAGTAAGCGCCGCCGTATATCTTCCAATGTCATACGATAGGTGCGTGTCATCTCTCGTGATATCATTTCCAAGAGATGAGGTACGAAGATTCTGGATAGCCGTTCCAACAGGAATTACGCCCGCGATATCATCGTTTGTAAGGATCTTTTCCTCAACGGTAGAAACTATCTCGCCATACCACGAAATCTGCTTTTCCGCGCCGTTTTCATCCCAATAATCAGGACCATACGCCCAGGTCATATGCCAATATATCTCTGTGCCCGGCTCTTCCTCTTTTACGTAATCTATAATGTTCTGAAGATTGCCGTAGGTTTCGGGGAGTCCCGCATCGCCGCTTCGTTGCTGAAGCGTAACGATATCCCAATCTTGAAGCGAAAGAGCGTATTCGATTGAATACTTGCCATCCTCCGCAACCATAACCTTGTGCTTATCGGAAGAGAGGTAAAGCGTGTATGCTTCACTGTTTGCTGACATATTCTCATAATGAGTATCAAGAGTACAGCCACCGATATAGAGCGTCGCAAGTTTGATATCATCATATCCCGCCTGTTCAAGAATGCCGTAAAGGTATCTCATAGCGTCAACGCTATAGCTGTTTCCGATTGAAAGAATGCTGATCGATTTGTCCATTGGTTCTTCTTCCTCTTCAACGCAAGGATAGCATCTGAAGTCGTCAATATGAACGGTGCCGATGGTGGTATTCGTTCTCGTGCTGAACTGAACGAGGGTAACCGACTTGATGCCGTATGCCGCGGTATCAAGGGTGTTTGAAATCGCTTCGTTCTCCATAACTGCAGCGCCGTTTATATAAACCCACTTGCGATTGTTCTTAAGATCGAGAACGACCTTAACGTGTACCCAATCCTCAGTGCCGACTGTGCCGACCGCGGTTCTCGTGCCGGATGCGCTAACGGTATAAAGAGTTCCGTCGTAGCCGATAACGACGCTCTTATAAGCGCCCGCGTTAGTTCCCTCATCCGATACTACCATAAGAAGATAAGCATCGGAGTTGGAGTTCTCGCCGAGTCTAAAATAGCCCTCGGCAGCGATAACCGAGCCTGCCGCAATGCTCTCAACCGAGTTCGCGAAGGTCGTGGTATATCCCGTTCCTGCGTCGTTTACGCCGTTCGAGATAGAGAGGTACTTATCGGTCGCGCTCTCTTCAACTATGCTCGCGCTTCCGTTCTGAAGGTAAAGTCCCATAGCGCCAGATCCGCAAGCTCCTGCGGGAGCCGTACCGGTTGCAAGCTCATCGAAGGGGAACCAGGTGTTCTCGTCGATAGGAGTCTGCTCGGAATAGTAGTAATTGTAATCGTCAACAAACTCGTAATTTCTACCCGTGAGCATGTTGTAAAAGAGGTCGAAATATCGGTAGCCGAAAACGCGAAGACTGGGCGAGGTGAAGTGAGTCTGATCCGCCTGAAGAACGAGTCCGTCAGACTGCGCGATTCCGTAGTTCTTATAATTCCTTCCAAGCTCAACGAGCTGGGGCGTGTGAACGGTATTACCCTTAGCGCCGTAAAGCTCACCGGTTATGATAACTATCTTATCGGGGTCGAGCGAAAGCTCCTCGATCATCGAATCAAGGATGACCTTGAGAAGAGCGGCGTAATTTTCATTATACTGATCTCCCTCTCCCTGATGCCAGAGGATAGCGCATATTTCACTGGTTTCCTGAGCGGCTTTAGCGCGGCGGATAGCCTCGTTATAGAGTGCGCCGCCTACCGCCCAATCCTCAAGAGTGGTCGCGCCCTTCGCCGCAGGGATAAGTCCGAGCTGAGTATCAAAGGTTTCAACGAACGCCTTACCGAACGAAGCGCCAAGACCGATTCCTGCCTGCTGGCTGTTCGTGTGGAGAGGCTCGCGCATTGCAACCCATCCGTAATCACGCATCATAAAGAGGCGGTCGTCGGATATAGGATCAACGGTGTTCATCTCACCCTGGCCCATCATATTTGACTGACCGAGAAGAAGAACCGACTGCATACCGTCAAACACCTCGTCGTCGTTTATAAGCGATTTCCATTCTGCAACGAGGGTTATATCCTGGGTTACGGGATTAGAGAAATCATACTCTACGCCGTTATGATACCAGCCAAGGAACTCATGCTGAACTCTCGTGGGATTTTCGGGTTCATTTACCACAGATCCAACGGGAACTCTGACGGATGCAACGGCGCTTCCGCCGTCGGTCTCAAAGGAGACTGTGCACTTTTCCTCGATGGTGATCCTTTCGCCCATTGAAGGACGAAGGATCACGTAGTAGTTGCCCGCGCTGAGCATTCTCTGAAG
>JAZLEH010000301.1:0-3115 GCA_045615165.1 Eubacteriales bacterium
ACGAGGACGAGGATGAAGAGCTTCTCTCGATCACGGAGGACGACCAGCTCACCATCACCGACATCGTTTATAAGAAGGAGCGCGACGAGGAGAAATATCAGCCCGAGAAAACGGTTTCAAAATACGATCCGAAAAAGCCGAGAAAAATCGACGGAAAATTCGACCTTATCGAGCTTTTCGTCTTCACTCTTATTGCGGTGATGATATTCACGGCGTTCTTCTTCAAGCACTCTGTCGTGCAGGGATCGTCGATGGAAAACACGCTCCACGACGCCGAGCATCTTATAATCACAGATTTCTTCTACACGCCGAAGAGAGGCGATATAATAGTTTGCGAGGATAAGACCGCCGTTCTTGATACCGCGATAGTTAAAAGAGTTATCGCAGTCGGCGGAGACCATGTACAGATCACGAGAAAATCGGTTTATGTCAACGGTGAAAAGCTTGATGAGCCGTACATCTATATTGACCCCGAGATCGCGTTCTTCTACGAATACGAAGAGCTCGACCTGATCGTTCCCGACGGAGAATTATTCGTTATGGGCGACCACAGAAACAATTCAACCGACTCGCGTGACCAATACCGCCTCGGAACTATAAGCGAGGATGCCGTTCTCGGCAAGGTAATTTTAAGATTCTACCCATTCTCTAAATTCGGAACGGTGGAATAACCTTTTTCAACTCTTCGACATAGATCAATCAAAAGGAACGATTTTATGGCACAGAACCCGATACAATGGTTTCCCGGGCATATGGCAAAAACGAAGAGAGTTATCAAGGAGTGCTTACCGCAGGTAGACATCGTCCTTGAGATTCTCGACGCGCGCATTCCATACAGCTCAAAGAACCCCGAAACTAAAAATATAATAGGCGACAAGCCGAAGCTCACCGTTCTTACGAAGGCGACCCTTGCAAACTCAGAAATGAGCAATAAGTGGGCGCGCTATTACGAGGAGCGCGGCGAAAAAACGGTTATAATCGACTCCGCCTTTGGAATCGGAATAGACAAGCTCTCCGAGGCGATCCGCTCCGTCCTTGCGGAAAAGGTCGAGCGATATAAGGCTAAGGGTATGGAGGGTCGCGCGCTTAAGGCGATGATCGTCGGAATACCCAACGTCGGAAAATCCTCTCTTATCAACAGGCTCGCGGGCGCGAAAAAGGCAAAGGTTGAGAACCGCCCGGGAGTTACCCTTGCAAAGCAGTGGGTCCCCACCGATATTGGAATCGACCTTCTTGATATGCCGGGCGTTTTGTGGCCGAAGTTCGAGGACGAGGTCGTTGGACAGAATCTCGCTATGACAGGTGCGATAAGAGACGCGATACTCGATACCGAGGAGATCGCAATGATCCTTTGCGGAAGGCTTATGGAGGTCGCTCCCGAGGAATTTATGCTCCGATACAAGCTTACGAGGGATGAGGTTGAGGATCTTGATTCTTACGACCTTTTCAGACTCGTTGGAAGAAAAAGAGGCTTTTTAATGGCGGGCGGAGAGATAAATCACCTCCGCACTGCCGAAATGTTGCTTGAAGAATTCCGCTCCGCAAAGATCGGAAGGATCACGCTTGAATCCCCGAGGTAACTTATGCCAAGCTTTGATTATGAAAACGAAAAATACTCGCTCGGCTACACCGCCGTTTGCGGATGCGACGAGGCAGGAAGAGGACCGCTTTGCGGTCCTGTCGTTGCGGCGGCAGTCATCCTACCCACCGACCTTATAATAGAGGGACTTGACGACTCGAAAAAGCTCACCGAAAAGAAGCGAGAAAAGCTCTTTGATATAATTAAGGAAAAGGCTGTTGCCTACGCCATAGCAGAGGCATCCCCTGCCGAGATCGACGAGATCAATATTCTCAACGCGTCAATGCTTGCAATGAGGCGTGCCGTTGAGGCTCTCCCCGTCAAGGCTGATTTCGCGCTTATCGACGGTAACTGCTCACGCGGATTTGAGATCAATACCGAAACGGTGGTTAAGGGCGATGCAAAGAGTTATTCTATTGCGGCGGCTTCCATTCTCGCGAAGGTTACGCGTGACCGCGGATGCATAGAGCTTGCCCGCGAATATCCTATGTACGGAATCGCAAAGCACAAGGGATATCCAACCAAGGATCATATGGATGCCGTCAGAAAATACGGCCCTGCCCCGATACATAGAAGAAGTTTTTTAAAGTTTTTAAATAACGATGAAAATACTTAACGTTCTTACTCCGAAAAGAAGGCTCGGCAATATCGGCGAAAGATATGCCCAAAAGCACCTTAAGAAAAACGGATATAAGATACTAGAGAAAAACTACGTTGCGATCGACACCGAGATCGATATAATTGCAGAAAGCAAGGCGGCTATCGCCTTTATTGAGGTAAAAACGCGCACCGAAGGCTCGCAAAGCCTGTACGAGCCGCGTCCCTCATCCTCGATAACACCGGAAAAGCAACGAAAGATCATCTCTGCGGCGAAATATTATCTTGCAACCAAGGACGTGAAAAAGCACGTACGACTCGACGTAATAGAGGTCTACGTGACGGATAAACAGAAAAAAAGCAGGATAGTGCATATGGAAAATGCATTTAACCTGAACACAGCATACAGAAAGGCATATTCAAGATGAATTATACTAGCACAAGAGGAAAAATAAAAGAAAGCGTCAGCTCGGCTTACGCAATAAAAACGGGTCTTGCGGCAGACGGCGGACTCTTTATGCCCGAGTCGATCCCCGCATTATCGGGCGATGAGCTTAAAAAGCTTATGACTCTCTCCTATCCCGAGAGGGCGGCTCGTATTCTTTCGAAATTTTTGACCGACTATACTTACGAGGAGCTTCTCGCAGACGCTTCTGCGGCATACGCGGAGGAAAAATTCGGCGCATCCCCTGCCCCCGTCACTAAGCTTGACGACGACAACTATATGCTTGAGCTTTGGCACGGTCCTACCTGCGCATTTAAGGATATGGCGCTTCAGATAATGCCTAGACTTTTCACCCGCGCTATTAAAAAGTGCGGTGAGGACAAGTGCGCGCTCATCCTCGTTGCCACCTCTGGTGACACGGGAAAGGCGGCTCTTGAGGGATATAAAAACGTTGACGGCACTAAGATAAAGGTATTCTACCCCTCCGACGGAGT
>JAZLEH010000302.1:0-4690 GCA_045615165.1 Eubacteriales bacterium
GTTGGTGCGCCGAATGCGTTTTCCATGGTCGCAAACGTTGCCGCATTCACCGAATGTGATGAGTGGGTTGACGAGATGCTTGAGTACGTGTTTGAGAACAAGCGTATAGCGTGTGAATTTATAAACGCTAATATTCCCGGAATGAAGGCGAATTTTTCCAAAGCGACCTACCTTCTTTGGATAGATATATCCGGAGTTGCATCTGATTCGGTTGATTTTTGCGAGAAGCTACGAGAGTCCACCGGACTTTATCTCTCCGACGGAGCCGAGTACGGAGAGAGTGGCAGAAGCTTTGTAAGAATGAATCTTGCCACGCAAAGAGAAAGAGTTCTTGATGGATTAAATCGCCTGAAGCTCGGTGCAGAGAAGTATTTGGAAAATTGAAAATATTGAAGAGTGGCAAATCGATTTTGTCACTCTTTTTTGTTACTGCGGATTATGAGCGGTGATGTTTTATCGGTGTAAAATGAGAAAGCGACGTGTTGAAATGTGGGGTCTGCCGTCGGTGCGCCATTACTTACGAGTGAACGTTAATTGTGGAGAATTATTCGGTCGTCATACTCAAAAGCTCTTTTTTTGACCTTGTGCAGCATGCCGTAAAAGTCTCAAAAACGCTATGAAAACAGGAATATTCTTGTTTTGTGTGTAAAAATTGTTTTCGTCTAAATTGAGGCAGAAATATTTTTTTCGTATAAGAATTACAAAAAATATTCAAAAAAGTTTAATTATTTTTTAAAAACCTATTGACATTTGCATTTTTTATGGTAAAATACTATACTGCAGTATAATTGCGTTAACTATGGGGATATTATGCCCTTTTTTCGGGACGCCACCTGAAAAATCGGCAGAATTTACATATTTTTCGACAATTTTTTGTGGAATTTGCTACCTTAATATTTATAGTCGCAAATTTTAGCAGAATGTGGAAAATCCCGGATGTACGCAAATTTTCAGGAATGGAGTGATTCTATTTATGATGCTTAAACCCAAAAAGCTTGGCACCAACGTGAGAATGAGTTTTTCCAAGATTGAGGCGGCAACTGAAATGCCCAACCTTATCGAGATCCAGAAGGACTCTTACGAATGGTTTCTGAAGGAAGGACTTAACGAGGTACTTCGTGACGTGTCCCCCATCGTGGACTTCACCGGTAACCTCTCGATCGAGTTCACTGACTACACCCTTGATCCTACCCCGAGATACTCGGTAGAGGAATGTAAGGACAGATCCGTAACCTATGACGCTCATATGAGAGTGGGTGTACGTCTTACCAACAAACAGACAGGCGAGCTTAAGACAGCTCAGATCTTCCTCGGTGACTTCCCCTTAATGACAGATAACGGTACCTTCGTTATCAACGGTGCAGAGCGCGTTATCGTATCTCAGCTCGTTCGTTCTCCCGGTATGTACTACGGAGATACGGTTGATAAGCAGGGTAAGCACAACTACAGTGCTACAGTAATTCCTTACAGAGGCGCTTGGCTCGAGTACGAGACCGATGCAGCCGGTGTATTTTACGTTAAGATAGATAAAAACCGTAAGATTCCCGTTACCGTTCTTATCAGAGCTCTTATGGAGAGCGGCTACGATAAGGATGAGGACATCTTTGCAATGTTCGGTGACGAGGAGATCCTTCGTATAACTATGGCAAAGGATGAGTGCCGTACTCTTGCAGAGGAGAACAATACTTCTCTTCGTGACGAAGCACTTAAGGAAATCTACAAGAAGATACGTCCCGGTGAGCCTCCGCTCGTTGAGAGCGCTGAGATGCTCGTGAACAATATGTTCTTCGATCCCAAGAGATACGACCTTGCACCTGTTGGTAGATACAAGTACAACAGAAAGGTTTCTCTCGGCTCCAGAATCGTGGGCTTCACCCTCGCTTCTACCGTAGTTAACCCCCTTACGGGTGAAATCGTTGCAGAGGCTGATGCATTCATCACACGTGAGCTTGCTTCAGCAATTGAGGACAGCCTTGTAAACGAGGTTGTCGTTAAGACCCAGACAGGCAGAGAGGTTAAGGTATTCGGCAACAATACCGTTCGTCCTGAGCTTGTTCTCGGTTATGATCTTTCCGACTGTGGCGTTAAGGTTGGAGAAAAGGTCAGATATTCCGTGCTTCAGGAAATTATCGATGCGGCTGACAAAGACGGCCTCACCGGTGAAGCTCGTGAATTCTATATCAAAAAGTGCGCAAAGGAGCAGAATGCTCTCCTTTGTCCCAAGCATATCACGAAGGATGATATCTTCGCGTCCATTAACTACATGGTGGCTCTCGGTCACGGCGTAGGTACGATTGACGATATCGACCATCTTGGCAACAGACGTCTTCGCTGTGTTGGTGAGCTTCTCCAGAACCAGCTTAGAATCGGTATGTCAAGAATGGACAAGAACATCAAGGAGAGAATGTCCACTCACGACAGTGACGATCTTCGCCCTGAGGCTCTTATCAACACTCGTCCCGTAGCAACCGCAATCCGTGAGTTCTTCGGCTCCTCGCCCCTTTCTCAGTTCATGGACCAGAACAACCCGCTTGCAGAGCTTACTCACAAGCGTCGACTTTCCGCACTCGGTCCCGGCGGTCTTTCCCGTGACAGAGCGTCCTTCGAGGTTCGTGACGTCCACTATACTCACTACGGTAGAATCTGTCCCGTAGAAACTCCCGAAGGTCCTAACATCGGTCTTATCTCCTATCTTGCTTCTTACGCTAAGATCAGTGAGTACGGCTTCCTTAAGGCTCCTTACAGAGTTGTCGACAAGGAGACAGGTAGAGTTACCGATACCGTTCTTTACCTCACCGCTGACGAGGAGGACAACAACATCGTTGCTCAGGCAAACGAGGTTCTTGACGAGAACGGCTACTTCGTAAACAAAAAGGTTATTGCAAGATATAAGACTGAGTTCATTGAGGTTGAGCCCACTCAGGTTGACCTTATGGACGCTTGTCCTCAGATGGCGGTTTCCGTTGCTGCAGGTTGTATCCCGTTCCTTGAGAACGACGATAACACTCGTGCGCTCATGGGATCTAACATGCAGAAGCAGGCAGTTCCTCTTATGATCACAGACTCTCCTATCGTTGCAACAGGTATGGAATACAAGGCTGCGGTTGACTCCGGTACAGTCGTTGTATGTAAGGAGGCAGGTATCGTTGAGCGTGCCGCAGGCGATGAGATCGTAGTTCTCACCGACTCCGGACGTAAGGAGACCTATCACCTTATTAAGTTCAAGAGATCCAACCAGGGCACTTGTGTAAACCAGCGTCCTATCGTAGATGAAGGTCAGAGAGTTGTTGCAGGTCAGGTGCTTGCAGACGGTCCCGCTACCTCCAACGGTGAGATCTCACTCGGTAAGAATGCTCTTATCGGATTTATGACATGGGAAGGTTACAACTACGAGGACGCGGTTCTCCTTAACGAGAAGCTCGTTCGCGAGGATATGTACACCTCTATCCATATTGAAAAGTTCACCAAGGAAGCGCGTGATACCAAGCTCGGTGTTCAGGAGATCACCCGTGAGGTTCCCAACGTTTCTGAGGATGCACTCAAGAATCTTGATGCTGACGGTATCATCAGAATTGGTACCGAGGTTCGTCCCGGCGATATCCTCGTAGGTATGGTAACTCCTAAGGGAGAGACCGAGCTTACACCCGAGGAGAGACTTCTTCGCGCAATCTTCGGTGAGAAGGCGCGTGAGGTTAAGGATTCCTCGCTTAAGATGCGTCACGGTGAGTACGGTGTAGTTGTAGACGTTAAGATCTATGACAGAACCAACTCCGACGAGCTTGCGCCCGGTGTTAACAAGGTGGTTCACGTATACGTTGCTCAGAGACGTAAGATCTCTGTAGGTGATAAAATGGCGGGCCGTCACGGTAACAAGGGTGTCGTTTCCAGAATTCTTCCCCCCGAGGATATGCCGTTCCTTGCAGACGGTACTCCTCTTGATATCGTTCTTAACCCGCTGGGCGTTCCTTCACGTATGAATATCGGTCAGGTGCTTGAGGTGCATCTCGGTATCGCGTGCAGAAAGCTCGGTATAAAGATTATGACCCCTGTATTTGACGGTGCAAAGGAGACCGACATTCTCGAGCTTCTCCGTCAGGCAAAATACACACGTGACATTCGTCCCGGCGAGAGCGTGAGAGGTAAGGCTGTATTCATGGAGGTCGTTCGTGAGGACGGCAAGATGGATCTTCAGAGAGTTGACCAGACCATCGTTGATGACGATGAGAAGCTTCGCAACCTTATGAAGACTGAGAGCCTTAAGGTAATTGACGGTAAGGTTACACTTTACGACGGACGTACGGGTGATCCCTTCGACAACCCCGTAACCGTTGGTATCATGTACTACCTCAAGCTCCATCACCTCGTTGACGATAAGATTCACGCTCGTTCGATCGGTTCTTACTCGCTCGTAACACAGCAGCCTCTCGGTGGTAAGGCACAGTTCGGAGGTCAGAGATTCGGTGAGATGGAGGTTTGGGCGCTCGAGGCTTACGGTGCCGCTTACACTCTTCAGGAAATTCTTACTGTCAAGTCTGACGATATTACCGGACGTACCAAGCCCTACGAGGCTATCGTTAAGGGCCAGAATATTCCTACTCCCGGTGTTCCCGAGTCATTCAAGGTTCTCGTTAAGGAGCTCCAGGCACTCTGTCTTGACGTTCGCGTTCTTGACGAGGAAGGCGAGGATGTT
>JAZLEH010000303.1:0-6379 GCA_045615165.1 Eubacteriales bacterium
CGCTGATAATTTGCGAAAACGCCGCGGCTCTCGGGAGCAAACCAAAGTCCGAGTGAAACGCCATTCTCGGCGGCGTAATCAGAGAGCGGCTCTATTCCGTCGGGGAATATTTCGTCCTTAAGACGCCAGAAATCCCTATCCTTAACGACGAGTCCGTCATCCTCAAAGGTATCGGGAATACCGGTCTGCCATCCGTCGTCTATCTGCACGACGTCAAGTCCGAGATCAGCGCCCGAATCGATTTCGCGGCGGATAAACGCATCGTTTACTCTCGTTCTTCCGTTTCTGTCACCCCAAGTGTTTGACATCGTGTGAAGCGAATCGGGATTATATTGCATATTGTACCAATAACGGCAAAGCTTCTCTGCGTCGGAGGCTGACGCCGTGCCGACCGATACGGGATATCCGTGCGTCGTGATATAGGCGCATCCGTCCTCGATTTTAATGCTTGGCATTACGCAATCGGGCGTCGGAACGATAAAGACCGAAGCCTTGTCGGTGAGCTTATCCGTAAGGATAAATATATGCCCCTCAGTCTCTTCTATTTTTCCGCGGAAAAGATGCTTTTTCGCTTCGCTGACGAGCGTATCTCTGATATCCGTTTCGGTATGGAGGGTTATTGCGCGGAGCGTTATATGCTCCCCCTTGACCGCTATTTTGGCAATTCCGTCGTTTTCTATATTAAACATAATATCCTCTTGAAATGTTTTATTACCCATATTTTATCATAGATCGAAGTGCTTTTCAATAGAAAAATGAAAAACCGCGCCCGAAAGCGCGGTTTTATCTTATACTTTTAATTTAATTCCGTCAAAGAATGCTTTTCCAACCTTATCCCCTACCGCAAGATAGGTTTTGTTAAATGGATCGTAGATCACGGGCTTTGCGCGTGCGGGATCTACTCTTCCGTTCTCGTCGAATATATTCTCATCGCAGGAAAGGTTCACTATCTCACCGACGAGGCGGCAGGTGTCGGGATCGTAGCTTCTAAGCCTGCATTCAACCGATATCGGAAGCTCGGTAATCACGGGCGCGTTTACGAACTTGCTTTTTTCGGTGTGAAGCCCTGCAACGGCGAGCTTATTCTTTACCTCATTGCCTGAAACGATACCGAGGTAATCGCATTCTGCGATATGCGCTTCATCCGCGATATTGACCGCAAAGGCTCCCGAGAAAAGAATATTTTCTGTCGTTTTATGCTCGGGGCTTACGCAAATGGATATTTCATCCTCCTCGCTTATTCCACCCCAAGCGGCGTTCATTGCGTTCGGAACGCCGTCCGCGCCGTAAGCCGAGATTATAAAGACGGGCTGTGGATAAAGAAGGTGCTTTGCACCAAGGTTCTTTCTCATGCGAGAGCCTTCTTTATTCTTTCGATATAGTAAGGAAGCGCAGACTCGAAGTTAACGCCGTAGAATCTATGGTTTTCGTCCTTCATAGTTTCCTTCATGCATTCGAGAGTGAAGTCGACCGCGATAGAAAGCGAGTCCTCAACGGAGATTCCGCGCATCATCGCACCGAGAGCCGCGGAAGCGTAGATATCGCCCGTTCCGTGGAAGGAGGTAGGAAGCTTCTCTCCGAAATAGCTGAAATAGGAATCCTTTTCGCTATCGTAGTAGTAAACGCCTATCTTATCCGACTCAAAGCTTACGCCGGTAAGAGCAGCCTTCTTGCATCCGAGTCCTGTGAGCTTCTTGAGAACGTCCTTGATATAAGCCTCGTCATAGCTCGGGTTATAAGGAATTCCGAGCATAAAGGAAGCCTCCGTAAGGTTGGGAACGATTATGTCCGCCTTGCCGCAAAGCTTAGCCATTGCCTTAGCAAATTCCTCGGTAAAGCCCTTGTAGAGAACGCCGTTATCAGCCATAACGGGGTCGATGAGGATCATATTGCCCTCTTTCCTAAAATCGTCGAAGAACTTGCTCACGAGTGCAAGCTGATCAAACGATCCGAGGTATCCGGTATAGATCGCATCGAAATCGATACCGAGCTCCTTGAAGGTATCGGCGATGGGGGTGATCTCAGAGGTGAGATCGCAGAAGGTGTACTTTGCGAACATCGTGTGAGTTGAGAGAACCGCGGTAGGAAGGATTCCTGCCTCTACTCCTGCAGCGCTGATAATCGGAAGCGCAACGGTGAGCGAGCATTTTCCAACGCACGAAATATCCTGAATTGTCATGATTCTTTTCATTTTTTATGTATCCTTTCGGTTTTAGATTTCTGATATATCTGCTCCGACGAGGCGTAGCTTATTAACTATATCGCCATAACCCCGCCGTATAAGCTCTGATGAATTTATTACGCTCTCCCCCTCTGCGGCAAGAGCGGCAATTATAAGAGAAGCGCCACCTCTGAGATCGAGGGCGGTTGCCTCCGCCGAATGAATGCGCGACCCTTTGATTTTCGCGTAACCGTCGTAAAGCTCGTATTCAACGCCGAGCCTTGAAAGCTCCGTAAGATATCCGAAGCGATTTTTCCATACGAGATCCCTTATTACACCACCGTAACCGAGCGCCATCAAGGGTGCCGTGATCGGTTGAAGGTCGGTCGGAAAACTCGGGTACGGCAAGGCGGTTACGAATATAGGCTTCGACGGCGTACCGACGGCAACAGTCCGATCGTCACAAGATTCGAATGATATCCCCGACGGTAAAAGAGTGTCCGCAAAGGACTTAAGCGCCACGAGATCCGCTCCGATCACCTTTAAATCCGACCCGGTAGCAACGGATAAGGCAAGATAAGTCCCCGCCTCGATCATATCGGGAATTACAACGGCATATCCGGAATAAAGCTCGCGACCGACGACGGAAACATATTCATCGTTCACCGCGATTTCAGCCCCCGCCGATCGAAGAAAATCAATAAGCGCCATAATATGCGGCTCGCGGGCAAATCCGTAAATTCTGCTCTCCCCCTGCGCAGAGGCGGCAAGAAGAATTGCATTCACCGTAGCGCCAACCGAGATCTTGTCAAAGCAAACGACAGACCCAACGAGCTTATCAGAATATAGCGCATCCCCAATGAGAGCCGCGCCGTGCGTCAGGGCGGCGTTTATATGCATATCTATCGGTCTGTGATCGAATTTGCACCCGCCAAAGGATTGCAGACGCGCCCTACGAAAGCGGGATAAGCAAGCACCGATAAGATAGGATGACGCACGAATCTCCGAAACAAGCTCCTCGGGAGGATCGGTATAATATAGATCGTCGGTATCGATAAGAGCGCTGCTTCCAAGCCTCGTTACTCTCGCCCCAAAGCATTCAAGAATCCGAAGGGCGACCTCGACGTCGGTGATATCTGGCAGATTATCTATGCGCGACCTGCCGCGCATTATAATGCAGGAAAATATTATAGGAAGTGCGGCGTTTTTAGAGCCGCCAACGGTTATCTCGCCGGAGAGGCGTTTATTGCCTTTTATAATCAATTGTCCCATTTTATGCTCCAAAGACAGTAGTCTTATAAGCATTTTACGCAGACAGAAGATATCTCGTTACATATCGCGAAAGCTCGGAGTAGCTTTGCGAGCCTGACAAAGCTCCGTGAAGCCCCTCGCTTGCAGTATAGGCGGGACTACCCGAATTTTCAGCAAGGAAAATACGATATTCCTTCAGGTCGGATCTTACTCTGCAATCGAGCATATTGTAAACGTTTGTGTACTTTTTCACATCATATTTCTCTAAGTCGAGAAGAATATATTCGAGCGCGCATAACGAAGCCGAATATCTTATATACGTCTCGTTTGCATTATACGCAACCAAAAATGCGTGGAAATTCGCCTCACCCTCATCCATAATTCCGAGATAATGCGCATATTCGTGCAAAACCGAAAAAGGAATCATATACGAAGGGATCTCGACATTGATATTAATCTCGGATGTAGGAAAGGAATATAAGCCGAGTATTCCAAGTCTTGAAAACAAGCCTGACGATATAAGCGGCTTTGCCACGGGAAGCCACCCGTGCAACTTTTCCGAGCATATTTTTCTTGCGTCGTCAAAGATTTCATAAATTCCGCGAGGCGAGTTTTGTGACTTATCAAGCGAGCTTATCTCAGAAATCAGAATTTCAGCCGCAGAGCATATCTCCTCCTCGGTTACAGTCGGCGCATCGCCCCGATCACGCGACAGGGTCGGGATCAGAATGGTTATTATATATACCGAGCATACGATAGAAATTATGGCAACAGACGCGACGAAGCGTTTCCCGTGCTCACCATTTCCCTTTATTATATACCGAACTATAAGATAAATTATTATCGGAGAAAGCAGGACGCAGATCTCAAAAATTGAAAACCCGAACCGCGAGGATACCTCGGCAAGAGGTCTTCTTATTACGGGTGCTATATATTCTGAGACAAATAGTCCGACGGTGTTGGAAAATATAGACAGAGAAAGCAAAAGAAGCGAAAGAATAAGCGGCAGAAAAAGCAGGACGGGTCGCTTTTTTAATCTCATCGCAAGCTCCGTTTTTTTCTTTATTCTTCCCTGCTTTAAGTATTGATTATACCTCGATTTTTGCGTATTTCTTAACTGACGCTTTCACCATTACGAAATAAAGCGAGACAGCGATCAAAAGATAGATAAGGAATATAATAAGCGCGTTAAGCATCGGATGCATAACGTTTGCGAATACGACCGAAAGCACCATAATGCCGATTGAAATAAGCATACCGAAGGAAAGAGCGATAAACACGGAGAGCGACTGCTTTACCGGCTGCGCCTCATTCTGGAAATCGAATTTCGGGAATGCAACGTTAATAACCGTTCCAAAAATTGCATAAACGCTCGTCGCCAGAAGTGGCGTCACTATATAGAAAAACCAATATTCCGGCGAAGCGGAGGTCGCAATAATCAGAAGCACCGAGGTTATAACCGACGAAGGAATCGAGAGTATCACGTGCGGAAGAGTTTTCGAAATCAGTATAGTCTTATCACTCACGGGAAGAGTTTTCATTATCCAGAGGTTCTTTCCCTCAAGGGACAAGGCGCAAGCCGAGATCATTATCATAGCCGGCATAAGTGTGAATGCCGCAATAATTATCGGGTTTGCCGCGCATAATGCGTCCGCAAATTTATTATCCGAAAGATACGCCTCGGCAAAAGCCTTGATAATATCAGATTTGACTATAAGCAAAACGCCGACCACAACCTCCAGCACGAGTCCAAATCCCGAGTTAAGCATATAGGTAACCGAATTAAAGAACTTGCCGATCTCCTTCGATACGAGGGATGAAAGAGGTGATCTTCTCTTTATTTTCGCGTTTTTATACTGAACGCCGGCGGTATAATTATCTGTGACGATCTTTATATAGCTCTTAGATATAAGGTAATAGGTAAGCGCAAAGGATGCGAGTGACACGAAAATAATAACGGGTAATCCATACGACTCAAAAAGCGCCGATACGCCGATATAATAAAGCACGGGAAGCTTGTCAACGCTTCCGATCGCCTCAGCATTTTCAAGGAATTCCGTCATATTCTTCATAAGCGCCTCGTATCCGAATACGTACACTACGATAAAAATGAGGCATATAACTACAGTCGCTATATTCTTTCTTTTAAAGAGCTTTGACAATCTTGCAATGGCGTAACCAACGATCGACGAAAGCGAGGTCGCCAAAAGAGGAAGAAAGAGCGAGACAGCGAATATACCGACGCATCCTACGATATCAGCGGATATAACGCCGTAAACGATAAGGCAAGGAAGCATAATTATGACTTCCTCGAGATAATTATATATAAGAACGACCGATACCCTTGCCGCAACTATATCGCGTGGCTTTATCGGCATTGATAGCAAAAGATCGTTGTCCTTACAGTCGAAAAGCTCGCTCTTCGTTTCAAAAATGCTGAATATGAATATGATCGTCAGAGTCGAGAGAATGAAAATCGAGAAATAAAGCCATTCCGCGCCTATCGGTATAAGCACCTTACCGAGTACGATCGCCATAGAGGTCGAAAACGAGAAGAAGCAGGCAAGCGTAAATAGATAAAGAAGCGCAAACGCGACCTTCTTCCCTACCCCTGCCTTCTGTACTCCTTTTTTTGACCTCGTCACAATAGAGCCAACGAGAGCGCGGAGTCTGTTTTTTACGAGGATCTTAATCATCGCTATCCTCCAATTCAAGGAATACCGACTCGAGCGAGGCGTCGCCCTTGACCTCTTCCATCGTACCCGAAACGATGAGCTGACCGCCCTTTATTATTGCGACCTTGTCGCAAAGCTTTTCCGCAACGTCAAGGACGTGGGTCGAGAAGAATATCGCTCCTCCCATATCGCAATGCTCACGCATCATTTCCTTAAGGGTGTGTGACGCCTTCGGATCAAGTCCTACGAAGGGTTCGTCCATTATAATAAGCTTGGGTAAATGAATCCAAGC
>JAZLEH010000304.1:0-35322 GCA_045615165.1 Eubacteriales bacterium
CGGGAAAATTATATACGGCGATATTTTCGCCTTGATCGGTTTATTTGATTTCATGGTGTATTTCTCGCTTTAAATTAAGATAAAGTCATCTCCAAAGTCGCAGACCGATATATTATATCACAAAAATTTCCATTTGTAAATATAAAAAATCGATAAATAAACGAGCCTTATAATCACTTAAGTTGTCGGAATTTACTCTATTGCTATTGTAATTATTTTTGATCTGTGCTATACTAAAGAAAAATAAATAAAAACCGGAGAACATATTATGAGTAATATTTTTTCTAAGAAACCACTCGGGGAATGTTCAAGAGACCTCAGCTCCGTTGCTATGGGAAGAATCCCTGCCGAGACCGTTATTATAAACGCGAAGCTCGTTAACGTTTGCACGCGTGAGATAATCGAGAACACCTCGGTTGCGATACATAGCGGAAGAATAGCCCTTGTCGGAGATGCGCTTCACTGCATCGGTGACGGAACGAGGGTCATCGACGCTGAGGGAGCTTATATTGCCCCCGGCTTGCTTGACGGACATATTCATATCGAGTCGTCGATGATGAGCCCTTTGGAATATGCACACGCAGTAATTCCGCACGGCACGACGGGAATCTATTACGACCCACACGAGATATGCAACGTTCTCGGCTTTAAGGGCGTTGAGATAATGATGAACGACGATAAAAGAACTCCCCTTAAGGCTATGCTCACTCTTCCGTCCTGCGTGCCCGCAGTACCGGGATTTGAGGATAACGGTGCTACCGTAACCTCTGCCGATATCCGCAAGCAAATGGAGATGGACGAGGTTGTCGGACTCGGTGAGATGATGAACTTCCCCGGAATTCAGTTCAGCAATGAGGAGACCCACGCGATAACCGGAGCAACCCTTGAAGCGGGTAAGATCATTACCGGTCACTATTCAATTCCCGACACGGGTAGGGGTCTTAGCGCATATATCGCAAGCGGTGCGAGATGCTGTCACGAATCGACACGCGCGGAGGATGCTCTTGCAAAAATGCGCCTCGGAATGTATGCAATGCTCAGAGAGGGGTCTGCTTGGCACGATCTTAAGGAGGTCAGCCACGCGATAACCGATAGAGAGGTTGATTCGAGATACGCCGTGCTTGTTTCCGACGATGCACACCCCAACACCCTCGTTGAGAAAGGACATCTTGACCATATCGTAAGAAGAGCTATCGCCGAGGGAATAGATCCCATTGAGGCGGTGCAGATGGTAACCGTTAACTGCGCGCAGTGCTTCCACATGGATCACGAGCTTGGCTCGATCACACCCGGCAAGTGCGCGGATATAATTTTTATCGACGATCTTAAATCCTTTAACGTAACGAGGGTCATTATCGACGGTGATATCGTTGCCGAAAACGGAAAGATGCTTATCGAAAAGCCCGCGGGCGAGTATCCCGAATTTGCAATGAAAACGATGCACGTCGGCGAGGACATCACCCCCGACACCTTTAAGATCTCAACCGATAAAAAGGATAAGGTAAAGGTAAGAGCGATAGAGATAATCCCCGCAAGAGTAGGAAACTACGAGCGCCATATCGAGCTTGCAGTCAAGGACGGATTGATCGAGTCGGACGTTGAAAAGGACGTGCTCAAGGCATTTGTTTTCGAGCGTCATAAGAATACGGGCACTCACGGAATAGGATTCGTAAAGGGCTTCAATATAAAGCGCGGCGCAATGGCATCCACCGTTGCACACGATGCGCATAATCTTCTCGTCATCGGAACTAACGATGCCGATATGGCTCTCGCGGCGAATACCCTTATTGAGTGCGGCGGCGGTATGTGCGCCGTGCGTGACGGAAAGGTGCTTGGATGCGTTGAGCTTCCCCTTGCGGGACTTATGAATATTAAGACCGCCGAGGAAATGAGCGCCGACGTTGCAAGGCTTGACAAGGCGTGGAAAGAGATCGGATGCGACATCGTATCCCCGTTTATGACGATGGCTCTCATTCCTCTCGCTTGTTTGCCCGAAATCCGACTTACCAACCGCGGTCTGGTTGACTGTACGAAGTTTGAATTCGTTTCACTTGAGGTAGAATAATTAAAACGAAAACGAAAACCCCGACGGAAATTCCGTCGGGGTTTTATCATATCTACGAAGAAAGAGCGGGAATAAGCCTTGATGCGAGGGCGAAATAAACCACTAGCGCAAGCGCATCGACAACCGTCGTAATAAAGGGGTTGGCAACTACTGCGGGATCAAGCTTCACCGCCTTTACGATCAAGGGGAGAACGCAACCGACAAGCTTCGCAAGAACGACGATAAAGAAGAGAGTCGCCGCTATAACGAAGGAAATTCGCACGCCCCCCTCCTCACGGAAGAGTCCGTCAACGTACATAACCTTTAAAAAGGCAATCGGAACGAGAGTGAGTCCGCAAAGCATTGAAACGCGCATTTCTTTCCAGATAACGCGCAGCGTGTCCGCAAGTCTTATTTCGTTTATTGAGAGTCCTCGTATAACGGTGACCGAAGCCTGGCTACCGGCGTTACCGCCCGTTCCCATAAGCATCGGGATGAATGCGGTAAGTATGGTGCAGGCGGCAAGCGCCGCCTCGTAGGAGGCAATGATGCTCGAGGTTACCGTCGCCGAGATCATAAGGAGTAAAAGCCAAGGAATTCTTGAAAGCCAAAGGCGGGTTGCACTCGTCTTCAAATATGGCTTCTCGGAGGGGAGGATCGCCGCCATCTGCGCGATATCCTCGGTCGCTTTCGTTTCAAGAACGTCGATCGCGTCGTCGATCGTTATAATGCCGACGATGCGTGATTCCGCATCAAGAACGGGGAGGGCGAGCAGGTCGTATTTTGAGATCTTTTCTGCCGCTTCCTCTCTGTCGTCAAGGGTGGAGACGGATATCGGATCTTCTTCCATAAGGTCTATGAGGCGCTCGTCGTCATTTGCAAGAAGAAGGGCTTTGACGGTAACCGTGCCAAGCAAACGGCGGTTTTCCGTAACGTAGCAGGTGTAAATCGTCTCCTTATCAACGCCGACTCTGCGTATCTTTGCGATCGCCTCCGCAACGGTCATCGACTTTTTAAGGCTGACGTACTCCGTCGTCATCATGCTTCCGACGCTGTCCTTGGGGTACATCAAAATTTCGTTGATCGCGTTGCGCGTTTCTTTATCAGTGTTTTTCAAAATTCGTGATACTACGCCTGCGGGCATTTCTTCAACGAGGTCTGCCGCGTCGTCGAGGTAAAGCTCACTCACGATCTCGCGAAGCCTTGAATCGTTGAATCCGTTGATAAGCATTTTTTGCTTATCGCTATCCATTTCGACGAATACCTCTGCCGCCTGCTCTTTCGGAAGCAGTCGGAAGCAAAGAGAAAGCTCCTGCTCGGAGAGCGCGTCAAAAGCTTCCGCAACGTCGATCGGATTTTCTTCGCACAGTATTGGCTTTAGGTTTTTGTAATCCGATGCCTCAATCAGCTCGGATATCTTTTCACGAAGCTCGTCTGCACTTAACGTAATATCACCCCCTATTTAAAATCTATCTTAGTTTTACCACAAAAAATTATTTTTGTCAATCCTTAGGTGCAATTAGGCAGGCATATGCCCTTGATTTTTTCTGGCTCTTATGATATACTCGTTTGTAAGAACACCTTTTTGGGTTCATAATATAGAATAAGCAAGCGAGGAAAAAATATGTGTAATATCGCGGGATACGTTGGAGAAAAGCAAGCCGCCCCCATTCTTATCGAAATGCTTCGCCGTCAGCAAGGATTTGACGGTGGCGTTTGCACGGGTATCGTTACATTTCACGAGGGCAGGCTTCATTACAGAAAGGTAGTAGGAGACGTTGACGTGCTTTTGAAAACCACCGATGCGCTGAATCTTCCCGGAACTATCGGAATCGCACACACTCGCCCCGGCGGAAGCCCCGAAACCTATAACTTCGCCCATCCGTTTATAACTTATGATGAAAGAATGGCGTGCGTTACAAACGGTACGAGCCGCGGAAGCACGCCCGGCGCTGTGCAGGCGTTTGCAAATCGGCTCGAAGAGGCGGGCTACAAGTTCCGCGGCGAATCCTTTATCGAGGGCGAAAAAATGGTAAGGCTTAAGAACGGCGCGGCAGTCAGCGGCGCAGAGGTTCGCGTTAACGCAATGCATTATTATCATAAGGCTAAGGGAATGCCGCTTTCCAAGGCGATGGCGACGGCTGACATTGAGATGTATAAGGACGGCGTTATTGAGATTTTGTCGGCAGATGAGCCGGATAGAATATCCGTGCTTCGCACAAGCCGCCCCGCAATCACCTTGAAAACGAGCGACGGCATCTACGTTGCAAGCACGCGCTTTGCGTTTGACGAGTCGCTTGAGGGGGAGATAAAACAGCTTCCCGTTATGTACCCGTGTCAGATATTCAAGGATAAGATCGTCGTTACCGAGGATAAAATGACGGGTTGCGATGAGGTCAGCGAGATCACCGACTACACTCTTGAGGAGGGGTATAAGAGAATTTGCGCGCTTCTTCAGGGGAAAAAGGACGATCCCCTTTACTTTGACGACCTTGAGCTTGCCGTTTGGCGCAATATGCGCGATCTCTTCCCGGGCGACCACACGCTTATTCAGGATGCACGCCTCGTTTACGACGTGCTTTGGAGACTCTATAAAGAGGGAAGACTCCGCATGAAAAACGTGCTGATGAACAAGGACAACAGATATCATCCGGGCGACCCTATGTACAACGACGCGAGAAACATCCCCGGCATCAAGGACAGAATCTTCATGTGGCTTGAGGATTGATTTTCACGGCAAGATAGACAAAAAATTCCCGCAGTGCGCGGGAATTTTTTCTTATATGCTCAGTTGACATTTTGACCAAAATGTAATATAATATAAGATGTTTATAAAATATTTGGAGTAAATAATGGCACTTGATTACATAATTCTCGGCTTGTACGCGCTCTCAATGGTGGGTATAGCCGTGTACACTCATAATCGTTCAAAGTCGGTAAACGACTTCCTCCTCGCAGGTAAAAAGGGGCTTAACGGATGGATGAGCGCGTTCTCTTACGGAACGACGTATTTTTCCGCGGTCGTATTTATCGGATATGCAGGTAAATTCGGTCAGGCTTACGGCCTTGCGGCGGTGTGGATCGGTATTGTTAACGCGATCGCGGGAGCGCTCATTGCGTGGTTGCTTCTCGCAAAGCGCACGAAGAATATGACGGCGCGCCTTTCGGCAAAGACTATGCCCGAGTTCTTTGAAAAGAGATACGGCTCAAAGAATATCAAGCTTTTAAGCGCAATCGTTATATTCCTATTCCTGATTCCTTATTCGGCATCCGTTTATAACGGACTTTCCAGCCTCTTCGCTATAGTTTTCGGCATTCCCGGTTGGGTCGTAATGGTGCTTCTCGCGGTGCTTACAGCGGTCTACCTCTTCTTCGGCGGATATTTTGCAACCGCTCTCTCGGATTTCATTCAGGGAATAATAATGCTCGTGGGTGTTGTTCTTATGGTCATCTGCTTTATGAATCACGACAACGTTTCCTGGGATCTCTCGAAGCTTGCCGATGACGTAAACAAGACCTGGTTTACCTTTGGTAATACGGAAAATTACAAGGGAATTTACGGTCCTACTGTATCGCTCATTTCACTCATACTTCTAACGTCGTTCGGCGTATGGGGACTTCCGCAGACTATACATAAGTATTACGCGATAAGGGATAAAAAGGCTATAACTCAGGGCGTAATAGTTAGTACCGCATTTGCTCTTATTATCGGATTCGGCGCGTATTTCGTAGGCGCACTTGCAGGTCTTTTCCCCGAGCATCTTGTCGGTGTTTCGGCGGACAACGTTATCCCCGTCCTTCTTGCCAAGGTCATTCCCGCAGGCCTTATGGGTGTTATCATGGTGCTGATCCTTTCGGCAAGTATGTCTACTCTCGCTTCGGTATCTCTTGCCTCTGCATCCGTCGTGGCGGTCGATATATATAAGGGAAAAATAAACACGAGCGCCTCGGATAAGCGCGTAAACACGGTTATGAGAGCTCTTTGCCTTGCTTTTATTCTCATTTCGGTCGTTATCGCTCTTGTGAACACAAGGTACGAGGTTGCCGCTATCGCATATATGATGGGCATTAGCTGGGGAACGCTTTCGGGCTGCTTTATCGGTCCGTTTGTGATCGGACTTTACTGGAAGCGCGTAACAAGAAGCGCGGTGTGGTCGTCGATCGTATCCTCTCTTGTTCTGACGGTCAGTCTTATTATCTTCTTTGGCTATCATCAGAACGGCTTTGCCTGCTCGTTTGGCGCAGCGCTGAAAGCGGGCGTCGGATGCTCGCCTATGATCGGCGTTATCTGTATGATGTTCTCCGTTATCATAACGGTGGCAGTCAGCCTTTTGACGAAAAAACCGTCGGACGATATCATCAGTGAGGCGTTTGATAAGTATATCGAAAACGAAATTGCATAAACGGTTAAATCGGCAGTGATTTTCTGCCGATTTTCCTGCTTTTATGTAACAAATTCCGCCAAAATTATTGACAAAGCGCGCGAGCGTGTTATATAATATAAGTAATTTAAAATTTAGTATAATAAAGTAAAGCAAAGTTGGTAAAATTATGATTTGGTCAAAAGAAGAAACTTTATCAAGAACTGAGATGCAGGCGCTTCAGCTTGAACGCCTTAAGGAGACCGTTGCGAGAGTATACGCAAAGGTTGAGCCGTATAGAAAGAAGATGGATGAGGCGGGCGTAAAACCCGAGGATATCAAGAGCCTTGACGATCTTCGCAAGCTTCCGTTCGTAACGAAGCAGGATATGAGAGACAATTATCCCTTTGGGCTCTTCGCCGTGCCTAAGGACGAGCTTGTGAGAATACACGCATCCTCGGGAACAACGGGCAAGCCCACTGTCGTAGGATATACGAAGGGTGACCTTGAAACCTGGACCGAGTGCGTATCGCGTATAGCTTGTGCGGGCGGTGCTTCCGCCGGTGACGTTGCGCAGATATGCTTTGGTTACGGTATGTTTACCGGCGCTATCGGACTTCATTACGGCCTTGAAAATATCGGAGCGGCTATCGTTCCCTCGTCTACCGGTAACTCCGAAAAGCAGATAATGTATATGAAAGATTTCGGAACGACGCTTCTCGTCGCAACACCCTCATACGCGTTAAGGCTTGCAGAGGTTGCTCGTGAAATGGGCGTTGACCCTGCAACCGACCTTAACGTTAAGATCGGTCTTGTTGGAAGTGAGCTTCTCACCGACGCTATGCGTGATGAAATGCATAAATATTGGGGCAAGGATATGCTCGTTACCTCCAACTACGGTATGAGCGAGCTTATGGGTCCCGGCGTTTCGGGTGAGTGCGAATACCTTTGCGGTATGCATATAAACGAGGACTACTTCATTCCCGAGATAATCAATCCCGAAACGGGTGAGGTTCTTCCCGAAGGGGAGTGGGGCGAGCTCGTTATAACCTGTATAAAGAAAGAGGCGCTTCCTCTTATCCGTTACAGAACTAAGGATATAACTCGACTTCACTATGAAAAGTGCAAGTGCGGAAGAACCACCTGCCGAATGGAAAACCTTTCGGGCAGAAGCGACGATATGCTTAAGATACGCGGCGTAAACGTATTCCCGAGCCAGATCGAAGAGGTCGTTCTCTCGGTTGACGGACTTGGCCCGCATTACGAGATCATCGTTGAGAGGGACGGATATGCGGATAAGCTTACCGTGCGCGTTGAGCTTCTCAAGGCAACCGACACGTTCGCTGATCTTGAGAAAATAGAAAAGAGTGTTAGAAATAAGCTTCGCGTAATTCTTGGACTTGATGCCAAGGTGAAGCTTGAAAGCCCGAACACCCTTGCGAGATTTGAGGGCAAGGCGAAGAGGGTTAAGGATCTCAGAAAGCAATAATGGAGGATATACATAATGAATGAAAAGAGAATAATGCTCGGTAACGACGCTATTGCAAGAGGCGCGTTTGAAGCAGGAGTAAAGGTATCAAGTGCATACCCCGGAACTCCCAGCACCGAGATCAGTGAATTTTTGTCAAAATACGACGAGGTTTATACCGAGTGGGCACCTAACGAAAAGGTCGCTCTTGAGGTTGCCGCAGGCGCATCCATATCGGGCGTGCGCGCAATGGCGTGCATGAAACACGTTGGTCTTAACGTTGCATCCGATCCCCTTTATACCCTTGCGTATACCGGCGTTAACGGCGGTCTCGTTATCGTCGTTGCAGACGACCCCGGTCTTGCAAGCTCGCAGAATGAGCAGGACACCAGAATGATCGCAAGAAGCGCGCATCTTCCCGTAGTTGAGCCCTCCGACAGCGGCGAGGCAAAGGACTTCCTTAAGTATGCGTTCGAGCTTAGCGAAAGATATGACACACCTGTTATTTACAGAACCACGACCAAGCTCTCCCATTCGCAGAGCATCGTTTCAATCGAGGACAGGGTAGTTCCTGAGGATAAGGTTTATGAGAGAAGCGTTCAGAAATACGTTATGATGCCCGCGTCCGCAATCGGCAGACACAAGGTCGTTGAAGCAAGAGAGCTCCTTATGGAAAAGGAGGGCTGTGACTTTGAGATCAACAAGCTTGAAATGCAGGATAAGAAGATCGGATTTATTACCTCGGGTATCGCGTATCAGTACGTAAAGGAGGCCGCACCCACGGCGAGCGTTCTTAAGCTCGGTGTTGTTAACCCCCTCCCGAGAAAGCTCATAGAGGATTTCGTTAATTCGGTTGACGAGGTTTACGTATTCGAAGAGCTTGAGCCCGTAATGGAAGAGCAGATCAAGAGCTGGGGACTTAAGGTTAAGGGCAAGGAGGTATTCACCAAGCAGGGTGAGTACAGCGCAAATATGCTTAAAAAGGTTCTTTACGGTGAAAGTGACGCGAAGCTTACCGCTGAGCCCACTCCCGCAAGACCCCCCATTCTTTGCCCCGGTTGCCCCCACAGAAGCGTGTTCTCGGTTCTTAACAAGCTTAAGATACACGCGGCAGGCGACATCGGATGCTACACGCTTGGAGCGGTTGCTCCCCTTAACGTTATTGACACCACCGTGTGTATGGGATCGAGCATCTCTATTCTTCACGGTATCGAGATGGCGCACGGTAAGGATTACGTAAGAAACTGGGTTGCAACGATCGGTGACTCCACCTTCCTTCACACAGGTATTAACGGACTTATCAATATGGTATATAATAAGGCGAGCGGCACGGTTATGATCCTTGATAACCGCACCACCGGTATGACCGGCCACCAGGAGCACGCCGCTACGGGTAAGACTCTTAAGGGTGAGGACACCTACGCTATCGACCTTGCGGCTCTTTGCCGTTCGGTTGGCGTTAATAGAGTTATTGAGATCGATTCCTTTGACGTTAAGGGCCTTGAGGCTGTGTTAAAGGAAAGCGCGGCAGGAGACGAGCTTACCGTTATCATCGCGAAAGCACCCTGCGCTCTTCTTAAGGGACTTAAGTTCCCCGACAGATGTGAGTGCGATGCCGAAAAGTGCAAGAAGTGCGGTATGTGCTTGAAGATCGGTTGCCCCGCTCTTACAAAGAATGCGGACGGAACCGTTAAGATCGACGAGACTATGTGTAACGGTTGCGGTCTTTGCATGAGCTACTGCAAGTTCGGCGCGATAAAGAAAGTGCCCAAGGCGTAATTTGGAGGAATCAATATGAATATTATGGTTGTAGGCGTTGGTGGTCAGGGAACTTTGCTCACCAGCCGAATTATAGGAAAAACCGCTCTCGGAGCAGGATACGACGTTAAGCTCTCCGAGGTTCACGGTATGGCTCAGCGCGGCGGTAGCGTAGTAACCTTCGTAAGATTTGGAGATAAGGTTTACGAGCCCGTAGTTGAAGAGGGATGCGTTGACGTTCTCATCTCGTTTGAAAGACTTGAGGCGCAGAGATACGCTCACTTCCTTAAGCCCGACGGTGTAATTATAGTTAACGACACGAGAATCGATCCTATGACGGTAGTTATAGGCGCGGCTCAGTATCCCGAGGGAATTATTGAGAAGCTTTCTAAAAATCACACTGTTTACACGATTGACGGACTTGCAGTTGCAAAGAAGCTTGGTAACAGCAAGGTTCTTAACACCGTCGTTCTCGGACTTGCGGCAAAGCATATCGGCTTTGCAGAGGAGGAGTGGCTTGAAATACTTAAGTCAACAGTTCCTCCGAAAACGGTAGACATTAACGTTCTTGCATTCAAGGCCGGTTACGAAAATTAAAGGAGACACAATAAAAAATGATCTGGAATCAGAAAAGCGAGTGTATGTCGCCCGAAGAAAAGAAGGCGCTTCAGAGTGAAAGACTCGTTAAGCTCGTAAAGTACGTTTACGATAACGTAGAGTTTTACCGCAACAGAATGGACTCTGTTGGTGTAAAGCCGGAGGACATCAAAAGCATCGACGATATTACGAAGCTTCCTTACACCACGAAGGACGATCTTCGCGATACGTACCCCTTTGGACTTTTTGCGGCAAAGCGCAAGGACATCGTAAGAATTCACGCATCGTCGGGAACTACCGGCAAGGCTACCGTTGTCGGATATACTCAGTCGGATATCGAAATCTGGGCTGAGTGCGTTGCAAGATGCCTTACTATGACGGGCGTGACCAAGGACGATATAATTCAGATCGCTTACGGTTACGGTCTTTTCACCGGCGGTCTTGGTGCGCATTACGGCGCGGAGAGACTCGGCGCAATGGTTGTGCCGATGAGCACCGGAAATTCTAAAAAGCTTACCACGATGATGATCGATTTCGGTGCTACTGCTATTGCTTGTACTCCCTCGTACCTTCTTCATTTATCAGAGGTTCTTCGTGATGAGGGACTCCTTGACCGGATCAAGCTTAAAACCGCTATCTGCGGTGCTGAGCCCTGGACTGAAAAAATGCGCCAGGAGATCGAGAGCCGTCTTAACATCACCGCTCACGATATTTACGGACTCAGCGAAATAATGGGTCCCGGCGTTGCCTGCGACTGTAAGTATCACTCGGGACTTCACATCTGCGACGACCACTTCTATCCCGAAATCATAGATGCAAAGACTCTTACTCCCGTTGCTGACGGAGAGGTTGGTGAGCTTGTATTCACCACACTCACAAAAGAGGGAATTCCTCTTATCCGTTACAGAACCAAGGATCTTACCAGCATTACTCACGAGACCTGCGAATGCGGAAGAACGAGCGCAAGAATCTCTCGCTTCAAGGGCAGAAGTGACGATATGCTTATTATAAGAGGCGTTAACGTATTCCCGAGCCAGGTTGAAGCCGCTCTTATCAACGTAGAAGAGGTTACTCCTCACTATATGATGATAGTTAACAGAGAGAACAACCTCGATACCCTTGAAATTCAGGTTGAGGTAGATACTAAGTATTACACCGACGAGATCAAGGGAATCGAAAAGCTCACCAAGAAGATATCAACCGTTATCCAGCAGGCGCTCGGAATCAGCGCGAAGATCAAGCTGATGGGCCCGAACTCGCTTAAGCGCAGTGAGGGTAAGGCGGTTCACGTTATCGACAACCGTAAATACGATTAATTGAAAAGGAGAATTTCAAAATGACAGTAAAGCAGTTATCCGTTTTTATTGAAAACAGACAGGGAAGACTTGGAGAGGTTCTCAACGTTCTTAAGGAAAACAACGTAAACATTTTGTCAATAAGCCTTGCCGATACCACCGAGTACGGACTTCTTCGACTTATCGTTAACGATCCGAAGAAGGGATGCGACGTTCTTCTTGAGGCAGGATTCTCAAGCATGCTTACCGACGTTATAATCGTGAAGATCCCTCACGTTACGGGCGCTCTTCAGTCTATTCTCTCCCTCATCACCGAGAAGAACGTTAATATCGAGTATATGTACGGCCTTTCGGTTGAAGCTACCGATGCTTCCGTAGTTATGAAGACCAACGAGCTTGATATGGCTCTCTCCGTTCTTGATAAAGCGAAGATCGACACCATGACCAGCGAGGAGATCGCGGCTCTTTAATAGCGATGATAGATTTTCATACACACGTTTTCCCGGACAAGATAGCGGCGGCGACAGTCGCCGCTCTTGCAAGGGTCAGTGCGACTCCGCCCCATTCGAACGGAACGGCAGAGGAGCTTTTGTCTCTTCTCACTGCCGCCGGGGCGGATATCGCGATAAATCTCCCGGTTTTAACGAAACCGACGCAGTTTGAAAGCATTTTAAATTACGCCGTAGCCCTTAACGAGAGGGAATACGGAAATGAAAGGATAATCTCTTTTGCGGGAATCCATCCTGCCGATGAGAATATCGAAGAGCATCTTTATCGCGTTAAGGCGGCGGGTATAAAGGGTGTCAAGATCCACCCGGATTATCAGAACACCTTCTTTGACGACGAATCATACGTAAGAATAGTTAAGACGGCAAAGGAGCTTGATCTTGTCGTCGTGACGCACGCAGGGCTTGACGCGGCATACGTCGGTCAACCGATCAAATGCACGCCGAAAAGAGTCCTCAACCTGCTTTCGCAGGTCGGCGGTTATTCAAAGCTCGTGCTCGCGCATATAGGTGGAAACGACCTCTCATCCGAGGTGCTTTCATCTCTTGCGGGCGAGGATATTTATTTCGATACCTCGTATAGCCTGCAATGCACGCCGTGCGACGTATTTGAAAAAATAGTTGAAAAGCACTGTGCGTCAAAAATTCTCTTTGGAAGCGACAGCCCCTGGCGAGATATTCGCGAGGAAGCTGATATTATAAAAAGCTTTGATTTCGGAGTCGAGACCGAAGAAAAAATCTTCTCGGCTAATGCAAAAGAATTGTTAGGAATACAAAAATGATTAACGAAAAAATGTATGCCCTCGGCAACAAGCGCTCTATAATCAGAGAGATATTCGAGTATTGTAAGACCCGCGCCACAGAGATCGGCAAGGATAAGGTTTTTGACTTTAGTATCGGAAACCCCAGCGTTGAGCCCCCGAAGGATATAAGCGAGGCAATCGTTGACCTCGTAAACAATGAAAATTCCGTGCTTCTTCACGGTTATACCTCCGCGCAGGGTGATGCCGGCACGAGAGGCGTGATCGCAGAGCATATCAATAAGTGCTTCGGGACGAAGCTTACCGCAGATAACCTCTATATGACCTGCGGCGCGGCAGCTTCGCTTACCATTTCGCTTAAGGCACTTATGAACCCCGGCGACGAATGCATTCTCTTCGCTCCCTTCTTCACCGAGTATCGCGTGTTCGTTGAAAACGCAGGCGGTAAGGTCGTTGTTTCCGCTCCTCTTGAGCCCTCGTTCCAGATCAACGTTTCGGATTTCGAATCTAAGATCAACGAGAATACCAAGGCGGTTATCATCAACTCCCCGAACAACCCCAGCGGTGTCGTTTACAGTGAAGAGACCATCAAGGCGGTGACCGACCTTCTTAAGAAAAAGGAAGAGGAATACGGACATCCGATATACCTCATTGCCGACGAGCCCTACCGCGAGCTCGCATTTGACGGCATTAAAGTCCCGTATCTTATGAACTATTATAACGATACTATCGTTTGCTACTCATATTCAAAGGCTCTCTCGCTCCCCGGCGAGCGTATCGGATATATCGCGGTAAGCCCCGATATGCAGGATTCAAGAACGGTATATCTTGCCGTTTGCGGTGCAGGCCGCTCGCTCGGCTACGTTTGCGCGCCCAGCCTTTTCCAGCAGGTCATCAAAAGAGCGGTCGCCTCTAAGGTCGACGTTGGAATCTATAAGGAAAACAGAGATATTCTTTACGATAACCTCACCTCGTTCGGTTACGAGTGCGTTAAGCCCGACGGAGCGTTCTACCTCTTCGTTAAGGCGCTTGAGGAGGATGCCTATAAGTTCTATGAAAAGGCAAAATCCAAGGAAATACTCGTCGTTCCCTGTGACGATTTCGGCGTTAAGGGTTACGTAAGAATCGCTTACTGCGTAGATAAGGAAAGAATCGTAAATTCTCTCCCTGCTTTCCGCGCCCTCGCAGAGGAATATAAAAAGTAATTATTTATATTAATGGAGACAAAAATGGAAAAGACTAATAAGAGAAGAATTTTGTTCGTTCTCCTCGTTGCGGCAATGGTGTTCTCATTTATCACCTGCATTTTCACCTCCGCAGCCGAGACGGTTCCCGAGGAGGAATCGGGATTCGCGGCTATTCCGATTATCGGAAACCTTGCCGACATTAAGTGGCAACAGGTCGTAATGTGGATCATCGGCGGACTCCTCATTTACCTAGCTATTGCTAAGGATATGGAGCCTACGCTTCTTCTTCCTATGGGATTTGGTGCGATACTCGTTAACCTCCCGAATTCTGCCGCTATCGGCGCACACGGTCCGATATCCGTGCTCTTCAACTTTGGTATAGACAACGGCGAATTATTCCCGCTTCTTCTGTTCATCGGTATAGGTGCGATGATAGACTTCTCACCTCTTCTTTCGAACCCCAAGCTCTTCCTCTTCGGTGCGGCAGCGCAGTTCGGTATATTTATCACTCTCGGACTTGCAACCCTCGTTGGATTCAACCTTGAGGATGCTGCGTCGATCGGTATAATCGGTGCGGCAGACGGTCCTACCGCTATATTCGTGGCAAACGTTCTTGAATCGGGATACCTTGCTCCTATAATGGTTGCGGCGTATTCGTATATGGCTCTCGTTCCCGTAATTCAGCCCCCCGTGATCCGTCTTATAACGACGAAGAAGGAGCGCCTCATCCGTATGGACTACTCTGCAGGCGACGTTAAGAAGACCACTAAGATCCTCTTCCCGATAGTAGTTACCGTTATCACCGGTATAATCGCTCCCGATTCGGCGGTTCTTATCGGCTTCCTTATGTTCGGCAACCTCATTCGTGAGTGCGGCGTTCTTAACGCTCTATCCGAAACCGCGCAGAAGGTTCTTGCAAATATTATCACCCTTCTTCTCGGTATCACGATCGCGGCGCAGATGACCGCTGATAAATTCATTCAGTGGGAAACTCTTCTCATTATTGCGCTTGGACTTTTCGCATTCATCTTCGACACGGTTGGTGGCGTTATGTTTGCAAAGCTCTTGAACGTGTTCTCAAAGAAGAAGATCAACCCCATGATCGGTGCAGCGGGCATTTCCGCATTCCCGATGTCCTCGCGAGTCGTTCATAAGATGGGACTTCAGGAAGATCCCTCAAACTTCCTTCTTATGCATGCGGCAGGCGCAAACGTCTCGGGTCAGATCGCATCGGTTATTGCCGGCGGCTTGCTTCTCGCGCTCGTTGGTTAATAGGGAAAGGAGATTTTGGTTATGCTTAAAGGAATAATTAAAGCGCTTTCAAAAACTGAGGACCTCTCGAATTTCGAGACCTTTATGGAGGCTCTTCCGATCATAGGAATTTGTATTCTCGGTATATTCGGTGTTACCGCGTTTATAATACTTACTGTCCGCCTTCTTAATAAGTTTTCAATCTGGCTTGAAGAAAGAAAAAATAATAACGGCGCAGAATAATAAAAATCATTCCGCGAGGTTATTTCACCCTCGCGGAATTTTAATGAGAGGTAATTTATGAGAAAGACTAAAATAATATGCACCATCGGTCCTGCATCGGATAATGACGCGACCCTTGAAAAAATGTGCAAGGCGGGAATGAACGTTGCAAGACTTAATTTCTCGCACGGAACTCACGATCAGCATAAGGAAAAGATCGAGATGATCAAGCGCGTTCGCGAAAATCTCGGCATGCCGATCGCAATAATGCTTGATACCAAGGGTCCGGAATACCGCATCAAGACCTTTAAGGATAAGAAGATCAGCCTTGCAGACGGAGATAGCTTCACCTTTACCACCGAGGATGTTATCGGTGACGAAACGAGAGTTTCGGTTACTTATGAGAACCTCATTGACGAGCTTAACGTCGGCGATCGCATTCTCGTTAATAACGGACTCGTTATCTTTGAGGTTGAGTCGCTTGAGGGGCATAACGCGAATTGTAAGGTAATCGCGGGCGGAGTGCTTTCCGACCGAAAGAGTATGCATTTTCCAAACAAGGTGCTTAAGCAGGAATACCTCTCCGCACAGGATAAGGCGGACCTTCTTTTCGGTATCGAAAACGAGGTCGATTTCGTTGCGGCATCCTTCGTTTCAACAAAGGGGGATATCGAATCGCTTCGTAACTTCCTTAATGAAAATGGCGGTGAGGAGATCGATATAATCGCGAAGATAGAGAACCGCGCAGGCGTTGATAACATCGACGAAATTTGCGAGATCGCCGACGGTATAATGGTTGCAAGAGGCGACCTTGGTGTTGAGATTCCTTTCGTTGAAGTGCCCTCCATTCAGAAATACCTTATTAAGAAATGCCGTCTTCTCGGCAAGCGCGTTATCACCGCGACCGAGATGCTCGAGTCAATGATAAACAATCCCCGTCCCACCCGTGCGGAGATTTCCGACGTTGCAAACGCGGTTTACGACGGCTCGTCTGCAATAATGCTCTCGGGTGAGACCGCCGCAGGTAAATATCCCGTGCTCGCGGTAAAGAATATGGCGGAGATCGCCGAGTTCACCGAGCAGGGAATAGACTATAAGGAATGGTTCAAAACGACCGATTATAAGATAAGAAACAATCTTGACGCAGTTTCCCACGCGACCTGCTCAATGGCGATCGACGTTGGCGCAAAGTGCATCGTCGTAAACTCTAAGAGCGGACGCACCGCAAGAATGGTAAGCCGCTTCCGTTCCCCCGCCGATATAATCGGAATGACCACCGACGAGAGAGCTTGGAGAAGACTTAATCTTTCTTGGGGCGTTATTCCCGTGCTTAGCGAGGAGTATAATTCGATCGAGGTTGTGTTCTATCAGGCGTTTAAGGGCGCTATAAAAACGCTCTCGCTTAAAAAAGGTGACAACGTAGTTCTTACGGGCGGTCAGATAAACGGCAAGCCCGGCAACACGAACACCATAAAGGTTGAAACTGTCTAAATGAGATCGGATGCCGAAAAGATATATACGGGTGCGATAAATGCTTGCCTGCCCGATGCGGCGGTAAAAGAGGCGCTTTCGAATTTCAAAGCTCCCGCGGGCAAGCTCGTGCTCGTTGCCATAGGCAAGGCGGCGCACAGAATGGCGCTTGCCGCCGAAAAGGTGCTGACAGAGCGTAAAATAAAGCTCGACTCGGGCATAGTCATAACGAAATACGGACATTCAACGGGGGATATCGCGGGCGTTGAGATATACGAGGCAGGGCATCCCTTGCCCGACGAAAGCGGAATCCGCGCGACCGAAAGGGCACTCCGGCTCACCTCTAATCTCTCAGAGAACGACTGCGTTCTGTTTCTTATATCGGGCGGCGGCTCGGCACTCTTTGAGAGTCCGAAATGCACTCTCCCCGAACTCGTTTCGCTCACCGAGGCACTTCTTTCGTCAGGCGCTGATATCGGTGAGATAAACACCGTGCGCAAGCATATATCAAAGGTCAAAGGCGGAAGATTCGCTCGTCACGTATATCCTGCAAAGGTCTTTGCAATCGCTCTTTCCGACGTTATAGGCGATAGACTTGATACGATAGCCTCAGGTCCGTGCGCTCCCGATAGATCCACGGCGGATGAAACGAGGGCTATACTTGAAAAATATGGCATAACCCTTTCAAAAGAGCTTTTATCGGCTCTTATGGAAGAGACGCCAAAGGAGATTGCAAACGCCACCCATTACATAGGCGGAAGCGTTCGCACCCTTGCGAGAAAGGCTTTTGAGATTGCGACCTCTCTCGGATATGAAACCGAGATAATCACCGATTCGGAAGAGGGAATTGCGCGCGACGTCGGTGCATCTCTTGCAAGACTTGCCATCAAAAAATGCGACACGGATCACCCGCTTTGCTACATAATAGGCGGTGAAACCGTCGTTATGGTTGAGGGTGACGGACTTGGAGGAAGAAATCAGGAGATATGCCTTGCCGCTTCGGGAATTATTGCAAATTACAATAATATTGCGATATTTTCGGTTGGCTCGGACGGTACTGACGGACCGACTGATGCCGCAGGCGCTTTCGTTGACGGAAAGAGCTATATCAATATGGTAAAGGCGGGGCTCAATCCCTTGCGAATGCTCGATAATAACGATGCGTATCACGCGCTTGACGCAGTAGGGTCGCTTATAAAGCTCGGTGCAACGGGCACTAACGTTAACGATATAACCGTTGCTCTTATCACTCCGCCCGTCGATGAAGAACCCGATCCGACACGCAAGTTTGCGAACCTTGAAAGACTGATTAACAGTAAAAGAAAATAAAATTGCCCCTTAGCGCTGATTGACCGACGCTAAGGGGATTTTTTAATTTGCGGTAATGTCGTTTTTGTTAAACGCGAGATTGGTGTTTTCCTCTGATTTTTTAGTCTTGTGATTTATAATGGAGGAAAGCTCCTCTGGCGTGATGCTTATTTTCGGATCGAACTTTTCGGATGCCGCATAGTTTTCGATCTCACGCTTAAGCCAATTCGATTCGAGTAAATTTTTGTTTACATTTAACGAGCAGACGAGAAGCTTGCCCTTGCCGACCTTGTATTCGAAGAGGAGGGCTTCTCTGTGTGCGTTTTTATACGAGGTTGCAATTTCAATTATCGGCTCGAACGGGAGCGCGGGATTATCGAGTATCACCGATTTTCCGCCATTAAGCAGCTCTGCCATCTGCCATCCTATAAACGCTTCCGGGATCTTCTCTGTCAAGGGATGGGGATTAATAACCGTCGCAAGATGACCGTTCGTTCTTCCCGCAAGGGAAATTTGGAACGAAGTTCCCTCGTATTCAAACGGAGCACTGCCGAAGATGAGAACGCGCTCGCCGTTGCCGAGTCTTTCTATAAGCTCGGCTTCGCTCATACCTCTGGATACCGTTACGGGATGCTTTTCGAGTTTTGCGCTCGGAGCAGGGAATGCGTATATATCCCACTCGTTTTCAGTGCCGCAAATGGTCGCCGTGAGTTTAAGTGCCCTCGGCTCGTCGTAAGACGGGAAAGCGATTTTTATATCCGCAAGGCGCGTTATCTCGCCGCTTGTTGCATTTTCAACTTCATATTCGTTTTCAAACACGGTCTCGTCGGGCGTGCTTAATGCGATACGGAGCACCCCGTTTTCTATATCCTCTCCGTAGTTTGAGATCATAATTCCGATCTCTGCTTCGTCTCCCGATTTGAAAACTCGATTCTTGATATCGGCAAGGAGAACTCTGTCGAAATTGTATTTTAAAACGTTTCGAGCACTCTCCCCGGGCTTTATTTCGTAAAACTCGTTCATAAGTCCAACGCAATAGCCAAAGGTGTGCCAGTGTGTGTCAATATCTCCGAGAAAATCGTAGCCCGCAAAGCTTTCACAGCTTCTGACTGTTTCAAAGCAATGCTTGCGTAAAAGCTTTTGCCATTCAACCGAGTTCTTGTAATAAAGCTCGGCTCTGTCAATAAGCCCCACGTCGCATAAATGCTTTTCGACCGACGAGAACATCTCCGTTCTTCCGATCCTCGTGCCCTCGTATCTCTTCGCAACCGAGAGATCGCAGTAAGTGCCGTGAATGCAAATTTCGTGAGAGAGCAGTGGCTTTTTGTAAATTGAGTTTCTTCGGTCGAGTATCTCTCTGTCGCCGGTTACCGAGTTATAGCTCGTAAGTCCGAGCGAATATGAGTTGTAAATATCGCAGAATTCCGAGAGCGCCGCGAGCCTTTTCGGGTTGTGCTTGATGGGCTCGTCAACCTCGCAGTCGCCGTAGGAGTGATATTCGATACCCCTCATTGCCGACATCGGGGAGAAGAGGGAATTGGTCGTCAAGTGAACGAGCTCTGCCGCCCGTCTCAAATGCTCGATATAATCCTCGTCGATAACCATCTCGTTGCCCGAAGAATACGCGACGACTGAGGTGTATCTTCTCGTCATCCTCACGATCTCTGCCCACTCCTCGATTGAGGTGTTGTTCGGGGTCTCCACCTCGATCAAAATACCTTCCTTGTCGGCGGCGCTCATATATTCCATCGGAGGCACGTAGGTGTGGAATCTTATCGAGTTAAAGCCGAGTTCCTTTGCTTTTCTTATAACGCCTCGGTAGTAATTTTCGTCACGGGTTGGATGCACGGTGATCGGATGATAGCAATGCTCGCAAAAACCGCGGAAGAAATAAGGAGATCCGTTAAAGTAAAGCTTAGTTCCCAAAACCTCAAGCCGTCTTATACCGAATTTCCGCAAGATCATTCCCTCGTCTGAGTATATTTTCGCCTCGTAAAGCTTCGGATCAGAGTGAGTCCAGCGGCGAAGAGCGCTCGCGTCAAAGCTTACCGAGCTTTGCCCGTTTTGGAGAGCTTTCTTATCAATAAGCCTGCATCCGTCGTATATCTCGACTGTATAGCATCTTTTTGTGTCCGCCTCTACATTGACCGTGAATACGGAGAGGTCATTTGCAACGGTTACCCACGCATCCCTGATTCCGCTATACGAAATTCTTAATTCCACCTCGCCGTAAATTCCGCCCGTGCATTCGTTTGCCGCGCGGGAGGTTAGACCCGAAACGGGTCGCCCCATATATCCCGAAAGTCGATTGTTTGAAACGGCAAGGGTTATCTCATTTTCGCCTATTTTTGCAATTCCGGACGGAATATCCATTTCAAAATCCGCCGAATATCCCTCGTGCCGTCCGATATAAATACCGTTAAGCCATACCGAAACGGTGTTCTGCACTCCGCCGAAATAAATGCGGCAGTCATCCGAAATCTCGCTAAGCTCAAAGCTTCTTTGATAAGCAAAGCTTCCAAGGTAGTTCGGTAGCACGGTGTCTTCGCAATAGCCCGTCTCCGGGTAGGTCTGCCTTTTATAAAGCGGATTTATCGCAATACGCTTGCCAAAGGGCGCGCTTGCAAACGCATCTTCCATATCCTCAAAGTAATTCGGAACGGCGTTCTTCACCGTTATTGCATCACTCGTGAGCCGGGGCTCTTTTTCACTCCTATACTCCTCTGGGCTTAAATATTCTATTTTCCATTCGCCCGAAAGCGATAAAACTCTATCTTTCATAGCCTTATCTTCCTTCCCGCCTTTTCGGTGAGTGACCGAATTGTTTTTTATATATCCTTGCAAAGTAGCTCGCATCCTCAAATCCCGCCATCGTTGCGATCTCGCCTATTTGGCGGTCAGTGTTTGCAAGCATAGCGTCCGCCAGCTTTAATCTGTATGAGTTGAGATATTGTATTGCGGTAACGCCCATAACGCTTTTGAATATTCTGCAAAAATGGAACTTGCTTATGTTGCAGGCGTTGGCGAGCATATCGACGGTGAAGTGCGTTGAATATTCGTCGCGTATCATTCTTATCGCAGGCTCGATAACCGCGTAATAGTGCAGTAAGTCCTCGCCCGATGAGCTCTCGCCCATTTCGATGCCGTTTTCAAGAAGCCATGCAAAAAGCTCTGCCATAAGCCCAAAGGTCTTAAGTCTGTCTGCGCTCGATTTATCGGGGTCGGTGGCAACCAGCGAGTCGAGTATAGCACTTAGTTCACCGTTATTTTTAAAATGAGTTTTGAAAACCGCATGCTTTCCGAAAACCAGATTTCTTAAATTAAGGTCTGCGCCCCAAACTCCGTCAAAGAAATCTATTCCCATCATAAAAAGGTGATATCTTCCGGGTGCGTTCTTTCCGCAGTCGATGGTGGTATGAAATTCGTAGGGGTTGATGATAACCACGTCGCCCGCTTCGGCATAAACAGTCTTATCACCGACGAGGAGCGTGGAATCGCCACCGTAAAAATACTTGATCTCGATAGCCTCGTGTATCGCCTGCACGCTAAAGCCCTCATCATTTTTGAATGAGGTGCTATATTTTCTCGTCCTTAAAGGGAAGCTCTCATCGGAGAACTTTATATCCTCACTTTTTTTCATTTGATCACCGCCTTTTTAGATATCGTAGCACAAAATTGCTTTTTAGTCAATATGTAAAGCAAAAAAATGCAATTTTTGTCATATTATTCATTTGCATATTGACAAACCGATTAAATGATGTTATATTTGGAATAAAAATAAAACTATTGGAGTTAATGAATATGTCGGAAATTTTAAAGCTTCTTTCTTCACAGTATAAGCATTTGCCCGGTCGCTCGTTTGAGACTGTTGAAAAACGCGTTATCACAAGCGCGACTATGCTCAAAAACGATACGTTTTCATTCCAGGCGTTGTACCGTGCGGCTTGTGAGCCAAAAAATCATAGGGCCAGCGTTTATATCGAAACAGATCTTCCCGTAAAGGCGTATAAGGTTGAATACGTTGCCGTGCAGAATACCTATGCCAAAAAAGAGAGCGCGGAATTTGAGTCAACGAAGCCGGGTATTTTCCCTGATATGCTCAATCCCAGACCTGTAAAGCCCGAAATTTTTGTAACCGGCTGGGCAAAGAACTCCTGCTATGAGAAAACCGATGCAACGCTTACCTCGATAGTTGACGATTTTCGCTCGGTATGGTTTACGATCAACCCCGACAGCAAAAAATTGACCCCCGGTGAATACAAGATAAAGGTCGTGTTGGCTGAGCTCAAAAAGTATGAGATAATGGCAGAGGAAACCCTCACTCTAAAGGTTATTGATGCAGAGCTTCCGAAGCAGGATATTTATTATACGAACTGGTTCCATATCGACTGCGTTTGCGATATGTTCGGCGTGAAGCCTTATTCAAACGCTTTCTATAAGGTGTTTGACGAATATATCAAAAATATGACCGCCCACCGCCAGAATACGCTCCTTCTTCCCGCGTTTACGCCGGCTCTTGATACCGAGGTGAGCGACGAGCGAATGAACGTTCAACTCGTTGAGATAGAGAAGGAGGGGGACGGATGGCGCTTCGGATTCGATAAAATGCGCCGCTTCGTTCGCCGCGCTAAAAAGTGCGGAGTCGAAATTTTCGAGCACTGCCATCTTTTCAGCCAATGGGGTGCTACCAATGCGCCGAATATATACGATAAAGAGGGTAAGCGTATTTTTGGCTACGATACAAAGGCTTCGGGCGAGGAATATACCAAATTTATCCGCTCGTATTTGACGGAATTTGCTAAGTTTGCAAAGGAAGAAAAAATAGAGGACAAAATCCTTTGGCATATATCGGATGAGCCGGTCGAAAATCAAATGGAAAGCTACCGTGCTGCGAGAAATACGGTCGCAGATATCCTTTCCGAATGCGTTGTTTCCGATGCGATGTTCGACACCTCGTTTTACGAAGCGGGGCTCGTTGACCAGCCCATATTGAGTATAGGCAGTCTCGAAACATACGACGAGCAGAAATGCCCTAGTATCGCCGTTTATTACACGGGCGGCGAGACGGGCACTTCAAACAGAAAGATCTGCAACACCTCAGCAACGACCCGCGTTCTCGGATTAATTCTTTATAAATACAAGGCAAAAGGATTCTTGCACTGGGCGTATAACTTCTACTACGATATATCGAGCAGAGGATTCTCAGATCCTAAGATAAACCCCTGCGCGTACAGGCTCCATCCGGGATTGACCTTCCTTGCTTATCCGATAAATCAGAAGGGCGTATCCACGGTATATCCCTCGATACGCGAGGAGCTGATGCGCGAGGCAATGGACGACCTTAGAGCCTTGAAGCTTCTTGAAAGCAAGATCGGAAGAGAAAAAACGCTTGCTATCTGTGAAGAAAAGCTTGGCACGATAACCGCGTATACGCTTCCCGAGGGCGAAGCGCTCAGAGAGCTTAGAGAAATCATAAACGAAAAAATTGAGGAAAATTCATAAGATATAGCAAAAGGGGAGATACCGTGATCGATATCTCCCCAATATTATTTTGTTTTTCCTTTTAACCGAAATCAGTTTTTAAACTTGGTAATTGCGGGCTCTTCGTTTTCTGTGCCGTACCATCTTCCGCCGGATGACTTGTCGGTGTCTCCCTCGAGAAGATCTTGGTAGTTCTCTGCAACCTTGCGGAAGCACTCTGCGTACTTTTCAATCCACTTTTTCGACTCGTCGTCAAATTTCTTAAACCACGGAACGCCGAAGCAATGGCGGTTAAGTGAGGGAGCGCAAAGATCGTCATCGGCTCTCGTGTCGCGCTCGGAGAATGCTATGCGAGAGGGCTTTTCGGAGTTGTAGAGGTTATAGGTCTTGAAGAGCTTGTGCGTGTGGAGACAGAAGTTTCCGCCCTCGGAGCATTTTGAACCCTCGGCAGTTACCGCTTCCGCAAATCTCTTAACCGAAAGACCTCCGAGCTGTTCGGGATAATACATTCCGTGAGGGCAATACCAGCCGGCCATATTCGATCCGGTCGACTCGTCAACGCGGATGGCGCGGATTCCGGGAACGCCCTCAAGAAGATCCCAGAAATAGTTCATCGCCTTGCGGATCTCGGCACATCTCTCGTCGTAATACTTAAGCTGAACGCGTGCCATAGCGGTGCAGAGCTGATTTGCGCGGCCCTTGCATCCGCCGAGAGCGATGTTGAAGTAATCCTTAAGATCCTCGGATTCGGTTATGTATTTTGCGTTGTTTCTCTCATAGTGGGCAAATGCGATAGCGCGTTCGATATACTTCTTATTGTCGGTTACCATAATTCCGAGCTCGCCTGCGGCAAACGACTTTCCGCTCATAAGCGACATTGCGGCAATGTTACCGAAAGTACCGAGTCTCTTACCCTTGTAAAGACCGCCCTGCGCGTGCGAAACGTCCTCAACTACGATGAGGTTATGCTTCTTTGCGATAGCCATAATTTTGTCCATATCCGCGGGATATGCGAAATAGTGAACGACCATTATCGCCTTCGTCTTTTCGGTGATGCAACGCTCGATATCGTCGGGATCGATCGAGAGATTGTCGTCGATGTTACAGAACACGGGGGTCGCGCCGAACTGAAGAGAGGAGGTTATACTTGCCCAATAGGTTTTCGTCGGGCAGATGATCTCGTCACCCATTCCAAGACCGATGGCAAAGAGCGCCGCGGTTATGGAGAGAGTTCCGCTTGAGAATGCAAGCGCGTACTTAGTTCCGATCCAGGATGCAAATTCGTTCTGGAACTGTTCGGTGATAGCAGTTCCGGAATAGAGGTTGTTTCTTATAACGTCGAGCGCCGCTGCCTCGTCCTCTTCGCCGATTATGGGCCATGCAAAGAGTCTCTTGGGCACGTCCGCGCCCTTTTCAATTACCGGCTTGCCGCCGAGAAGTGCAAGTTTTGACATAATATATGCTCCTTTTATCAGTTGTGAGTTTTTGATGCTTCGTAGACCTTTTCTATGAAGCTTACCGCATTATATCCGTCGATTGCGGTGGATATGAGATCTTCCTCGCCGCGAATTGCGCCGATAAAGTTTTTGATCTGAAGCGCGTGTCTGTCGTGACCCATTTTCGTGGGGTCGGATGCTGTGCCCGCGCCTGAGGTTACCGAGGTGTCGATAACGAACTCGCCGTCGATATAAAGCTTTTCAAGATTCGCGTCAACGATTATTGCATATCCGCGCGAGCCGTGTATTTCTATACGGCGGTTAAATCCGGGATTTGCAGAGGTTGATGCCTGCATAACTCCGAGTGCGCCCGACTCGTATTCAACAGCCGCAACGGCGGTGTCCTCGGTCTCGATATCGTGAACGAGGGTTTTCACCCTGGCGGTGAGGAGACGGGGCTTTCCGAAGAGATAATGCATTATATCAACGCCGTGAATGCCTTGATTCATAAGCGCTCCGCCGCCGTCCATTGCGAAAGTGCCGCGCCAGGGGCTGACGGTGAAATAAGACTTATCTCTCCAATATTTCATATAAAGGTCGCAGAAGACGAGCTGACCGAGCTTGCCCTCGTTTATGACCTTGCGAAGATACTGTATATCGTCGGTGAAGCGCATCTGGAAGATAACGCTGAGCGTTTTCTTCGACTCTTCAACCTTGTCGCACACTCTCTTTGCGTCAGCGCTCGTTAGTGCCATCGGCTTTTCAAGAAGAACGTGCTTGTCGGATTCAAGCGCCTTGATCGCCTGATCCGCGTGCATACCCGAGGGGGTGCAGATCGATATCGCGTCAATATCCTTTGCCGCGAGCATTTCGTCGTAGCTGGTGTAGGCTTTTACGCCGTATTTTTTTGCATACTCGTTTGCGCGCTCCTCGCTAACGTCGCAAAATGCGATAAGCTCCGCATCGGCGGAAAGCTCTCGTATCGCTCTTGCGTGAACGTCACCGATAGTGCCGCATCCGATAATTCCAAATCTGATCTTACTCATTTTATACCTCAAAGATTAAGGAGTCTTACTGCGTTTTCGCGTACGATCTTACGGTAGTTTTCGTCGCTGATCTCTCCCGATTCTCTCATAGAGGTGAGGAACGCGTCGAAATCAAACGGGAAGGTGTTTACCTTTGCGCATATGTCACAGCCGTAAAGAATCCTATCGGAAAATTCCTCAACGAATCTTGCCGCGTGCTCGCGGTCTCTCATAAGCGCGTTTGCGCCGCTTCCTGCCGAGAGATCACAGTAAAGGTTTTCGTAATTGCGAAGAAGCTCGGGAAGTCTTCCGTTCTCGACCTTACCCTTAGGGTAAGTACCGCGCGTTTGGGGAGTGTTCTCTCCGATCTCGCTCCAGAAGCACTGTGAATGACCGAAGATCTTAAGCTTCGGATGCTTCTTAAGCATCTTTTCAAGTCTCGGAAGTCCGATCTCATCGATTATTCCGTAATATCCCTCGGGCTCGGGAGCGATATGTATCGTAACGGGGAGACCCATCTCCTCGCAGAAGCCGAAGAGGTTATCGGTTTTGGGATCGTCGGTATAAAGGTTTGAGGTAAGCTCGCCAACGCCCTTTGCTCCGAGCGAAACATAATGCTCAAGAAGATAGCCGAGCTCGGCATCCTTTCTGTTCTGGTAGGCTCTCGGGTCTACGTTGCAGAACCATATAAATCTGTCCGGGTTTGCATCAACGACGGACTTGCACGCCTCGGGAGTCATAACGAGGAGCTGTGCCTCGGGTGAGACGATGGGGAGGAGTACGCCCTTTTCAATATTAAGCTTGTCGTAAAAATCAAGCATTGTTTCAACGCTCGGCATAGTGCATTGATTGCTCTTATATCTCGGCGCATACTGTGCAAAGGGGGTACAGTGCGCGTGGATGTCGATTTTCTTGATCTGTTCCATAATAATCTCCATAAAGCTTTTTTATTTAATTCTATCACACTGACGGATATATTTCAATATTAATATTGATGATTTTTAGTACAATATTGCTTTTGAATCGCGATTTTTATTAAAAGATAGCAAAAAAGCGGCAAAATGCCGCTTTTTCTTAAATATTCAAAATCCTTATTGCATTCTCGCGCACGATCTTGCGATAATTCGTCTCGCTTATCTCACCCGACTCTCTCATCGAGGTGAGGAACTCGTCGAATTTGAACGGGAATTCATTGAGCGGGGAGCAAATATCGCATCCGTACATAAGCCTGTCGGAGAACTCCTCGATGAACTTTGCCGCGTGCTCGCGGTCTCTCATAAAGGCGTTTGCGCCGCTTCCCGCCGACATATCGCAATAGAGGTTTTCGTATTGGCGAAGAAGCCTTGGAAGCGCGCCGTTTTCAACTTTACCTTGGGGATAGGTGTTTCTTATCTTCTCGTTGTTTTCGCCGATCTCGCTCCAGAAGGGCTGTGAGTGACCGAAGATCTTTAATTTCGGATGCTTCTTAAGCATCTTCTCTATTCTCGGAAGGTGAAGCTCGTCCGCAATGCCGTAATAGCCGCCAAGACTCGGAGCAATATGAATGGTAACGGGGAGGTCAAGCTCTGCGCAATAGCCGTAAAGGTTGTCAAGCATCGGATCGTCTGCATAAAGGTTGCAGGTCATCTCTCCAACGCCCTTCGCGCCGAGCGATTTATAATGCTCAAGGAGATAGCCGAGATTCGCATCGCTCGAGTTTGAAAGCGCGCGGGGATCAACGCAACAGAACCACAAGAGCCTGTCGGGGTGCTGATCCGCCATATATTTGCAAAGCGTGCTTGAGGTCGGATAATAGCTTGCCTCGGGAGAAACCCCGGGCAGAAGAATACCCTTTTCAATATTAAGCTTGTCGTAGAATTTTTCGAAAAGCTGAGTGGGTGAGCATTTCGTCGTGTTGTCGTTATATTTCGGCTCGAATTCGGGCCAGGGGGTGCAATGCGCGTGTATATCGATCTTTTTGATAAGCTCCATAATAAGCCTCCTTAATTATGCGATGTCTTGGTTTTTATTTTTGAAGGAGCAACTCCGTACGAGCGACGGAATTTGTCCGAAAAGTAGTTTGAATCGTTGAATCCGCAGGCGTAAGCGATCTCGCAAACCGATCTTCCCGGCTCGTTGCGGAGCATATATTCCGCCTTCTGCAGTCTAACGAGGGTGAGATATTCCGAAAATCCGAATCCCGTCTCCTTTTTAAAGGTGCGCGAAAGGTGCTCCGAGCTTACCGAATGGAGCTTCGCCATCATTGAAAGGGTTATGTCGGTCATATAATTCTTCTGTATGTATTTTACAGTCTCCTCGATAAAGAGGCTTCCCGAGCTGACCTCGGAGCATTCGTTGATATTCCTCGCAAGCAGGAAGAATAATTCGTAGGTAAGGCAACGGAGCGCCTCGTCTCTAAACTCGTCGGTTCGCTCAAATTCCTCTCCTATTTTTATGATAAGCGATTCAACCTTGCTCGTTATTTCGGAATTTCTGTATAGGTAGGTCATCGACGGTATCTTCGGAAGCACCGAGCGCGGCACGTATGCCGACGAGCAGTTTATAAGATAGCGGGTGTGCGGCTCGTTTCTGCTGTAATTAGTTTTGTGGATTACTCCCTCGGGGATAAGAACGATATCGCCGACCTGCAGGTCATAGGAGCGGTTGTCAATAAAGTAATTGCACTTTCCCGCCTTTAAATAGTATATCTCAAACGAGTTGTGATAATGGCGCGTGCACTGGCTTCGCGTTTTATCCTTTGCTTTATGATAATAGTATACGTCCTCAATAGAAACGCTTGATTCGGGCATATTCTTCTCCTGGGGTATTTTTATAGATACATTTTATCATATTATATCAAAAAAATCAAGATTTCGGTATAATTTAATCAAAGAAATTAAGGTAATATTAAAAAAATTGATATAAAATAAAAACGTAAACTAAAAATAAAGGAGTGTTTCTGATGAAATACACGGAAAACGGAGTTGAAGAACTCAAAATAGCCTACGTCGGCGGCGGCTCTCGCGGCTGGGCGTGGGGACTTATGAGCGACCTTGCGGTTGCAGGTGATATGAGCGGTGACGTATATCTTTACGATATCGATTTCGAAGCGGCTCAGCACAATGAAATTATAGGTAATAAGTACAACAGCGTTGAGGGCGCTAAGTCCAAGTGGAACTACAAGGCTGTTAAGACTATCGGCGAGGCTCTTACCGGCGCTAAGTTCGTTGTCGTTTCTATCCTTCCCGGTACTTTCGACGAGATGGAGAGCGACGTTCACGCACCCGAAAAGTACGGAATCTATCAGCCCGTTGGAGATTCCACCGGCCCCGGCGGAGTTATCAGAGCTCTCCGTACCATGCCTATGATGGAGGAGATCGCTCTCGCAGTTAAGGAATACTGTCCCGACGCTTGGGTTATCAACTACACTAACCCCATGGCTCTTTGCATTAAGGCTATGTACGATGCATTCCCCGAGATCAAGGCATTCGGTTGCTGCCACGAGGTATTCAGCACCCAGAAGCTTATGTGCGACGCGCTTGAAGAGCTTTGCGGCGTAAGACCCGCTGACCGCTCCGAGGTTCGCGTAAACGTTACCGGCGTTAACCACTTCACTTGGCTCACCGAGGCTAAGTATCGCGATATCGACGTAATGCCTATATATGCTCAGTATGCTGAAAAGTATAAGGACGGTATCGGTGAGAAGGACGCTAACTGGCTCAACAAATACTTCTCCTGCCAGCAGATGGTTAAGTTCGACCTCTTCAGAAGATACGGCGCAGTTGCAGCAGCAGGCGACCGTCACCTTGCAGAGTTCTGCGAGGGCGATTGGTATCTCCAGAATCCCGAGCAGGTTGAAAAGTGGGGCTTCGGTCTTACTCCCGTTTCGTGGAGAAAGGAAAAGCTTAAGGACAGACTTGCTCGCTCCGAAAGACTTCGCAGCGGCGAGGAGGCAATCAAGATCGACAACACCGGCGAAGAGGGCGTTCTTCAGATGCGCGCTATCCTCGGTCTTTGCGATCTCGTAACCAACGTTAACCTTCCCAACGAGGGTCAGATTCCTAACCTTCCTCTCGGCGCAGTAGTTGAGACTAACGCGGTATTCTCATCCGACAGTGTTAAGCCCGTATTCGCAGGTCCTATTCCCAAGGGCGTATACGCTCTCGTAGCGAGAAACGTTGATAACCAACTTCTCGTTGCAGAAGCGGCTAAGACCAAGAAGCTCGCTCCCGCATTCAAGGCGTTCGTTAACGATCCTCTTACCAGAATCAGCACCGCTGATGCGAAGAAGCTCTTCGACGAGATGATCGACAACACCAAGGAATATCTTAAGGATTACGACATCTAATCAATAAATTAAAGAAAAGGCGTCTCGGAACTGTGTTTTTGGGGCGTCTTTTCGCATACATATCAAAAAAACTAAGATTTAGAGGCTAAAATCGTCAATCTATTCAAGGCGCACGGGCGCGAAATAATATAAAATATATATGTAGAAATATTTAATATGGAAGGAAATATCCTATGAAATTTGAAAAAGTAATAAGACCTGAAAGGGTTATACAGTTTGGAGAGGGCGGTTTCTTGCGCGGATTCGTCGATTGGATGATTCAGAAGCTTAACGATAACGGCACTTTCTCGGGTAACGTCGTAGTCGTTCAGCCCATCAAGGACGGACTTTGCGATATGCTCACCGCACAGAACTGCGGTTATACCCATATAATCAGAGGCGTTGAGGGCGTGGAGAAGACTATCGTTAATTCCATTTCAAGATGCGTTAAGCCTTACGACGATTTTGCATCCTACCTCGCTCTTGCGGAGAATCCCGATTTCCGCTTCGTAGTTTCAAACACCACCGAGGCGGGTATAGTATTCTCCGATGAGGATAAAATAACCGACGCACCCCCGAAGTCATTCCCCGCAAAGGTGACTCTTCTTCTTAAGCGCCGCTTTGAGCTCGGTCTTCCCGGCTTCGTATTCCTCCCCTGCGAGCTTATCGACAGAAACGGCGATAACCTCAAAAAGTGCATTCTTGAATACGCTAAGCTCTGGAATCTCGGCGATGAGTTTTCCGCGTGGGTAGAGAAGGAGAACGTGTTCACCAACACCCTCGTTGACCGTATCAACACCGGCTACCCCAAGGGTGAGGACGTTGGACTCGGCTATGAGGATAATATGGTAAATACCTCCGAGTATTTCCACCTCTGGGTAATTGAAACCGAGTACGATCTTGAAGCCGAGCTTCCCTTTGCAAAGGCGGGACTCAACGTTATCGTAACCAAGGATAAGCTCGAAATGTACAGAACGAGAAAGGTAAGAATTCTTAACGGAGCTCACACCTCTCTCACTCCTTACGCGCTCCTCTCCGGCCTTGAAACCGTCAAGAGCTGTGTTGACGACGCGGTTATGAAGGAGCATATAAGAAAGTGCGTCTTCGACGAGATCATTCCCACCCTTGATCTTCCTCGCGAGGAGCTCGTTGAGTACGCAAACGGCGTTCTTGAAAGATTCAATAACCCCTATATCAAGCACTATCTCTCCGCAATCTCTCTTAACTCCGTAAGTAAGTTCAAGGTAAGAGTTCTCCCCTCGATACTTGAATACATAAAGAGATATAATAAGATGCCCGAAACGCTCCTCTTCGCATTCGCAAAGCTCATCGAGTTCTATAAGACCGATATGCCGAACGACGATAAGGACGTTATGGAATTTATGAAGTCGGCAAGCACCGCAGAGATACTTGCAAACGATAAGTTCTGGGGCTTAGACCTCTCCTATCTTCTTCCCGAGGTAGAAAAGTATGTTAATAAATAAGCTTGACAACGTTGACGTAAACCTTGATGACGGTCACAAGTACGCGCTTCGCGATATTAAGGCGGGCGAGGACATAATCAAGTACGGCAACCCTATCGGACACGCAACCGAGGATATAAAAAAGGGCGAACACGTTCATTCCCATAACGTAAAGACCAATCTTTCGGGTAACCTCGAATATACCTACGACCCCAAGTTTTACGATATTCCGAAAGAAAGCGGAGACCGCACCTTTATGGGATATATCCGCGATAACGGCGAGGTCGGTATAAGAAACGATATATGGATCGTTAACACCGTCGGATGCGTAAATAAGGTCGCAGAGAAGATCGCCGAGAAGACGGGCGCGCTTCATTTTCCACACCCGTTCGGATGCTCACAGCTCGGTGACGATCAGTCGATAACTCAGAAGATACTCGCAGGAATGGTTAACCACCCCAACGCCGCGGGAATCCTCGTTCTCGGACTCGGATGCGAGAATAATAACATCGAGGTATTCAAATCCGTCCTCGGTGAGTACGACCCCAATCGCGTTAAGTTCCTTAATACGCAGGATGCCTCCGACGACATTGCAGAGGGCGTAAAGATCGTAAAGGCGCTTCAGAAATGGGCGAAGAAATTCAAGAGAGTTCCCGTTCCGATCTCGAAGCTTAAGCTTGGACTTAAATGCGGCGGAAGCGACGGTTATAGCGGAATTACGGGCAACCCCCTCGTCGGTCGCCTCTCTGATAAGCTTATCGCAATGGGCGGAAGCTGTGTGCTTACAGAAGTTCCCGAAATGTTCGGCGCGGAGCACCTCCTTATGCAGAGATGCGAAAGCCGCGAGGTCTTTGATAAGACGGTCGCGCTCATCAACGATTTTAAGGACTATTACACAAGGCATAATCAGGTTATATATGAAAACCCCTCTCCCGGAAATAAAAAGGGCGGAATAACCACCCTTGAGGAAAAGTCGCTCGGATGCGTTCAGAAGGGCGGTCTTTCCAAGGTCGTTGACGTTCTCGACTACGGTGACAGACTTTCGAAATGCGGTCTCTCGCTTCTTAACGGCCCCGGAAACGACATCGTCGCAATAACCAATCTTATGGCGGCGGGAGTTCATATAATCCTCTTCACGACGGGTAGAGGAACGCCCGTCGGCGCACCAGTGCCCACCGTCAAGATCGCAACCAATCACAGCCTCGCAGTGAGAAAGGCGGGCTGGATCGACTTTGACGCAAGCCCCACGCTTGACGGCAATCCCTTAACCGACGAGTTCTTCGAATATATCGTATCGGTCGCAGAGGGAAAGAAAACCAAAAACGAAATAAACGGATATAGAGAAATTTCAATATTTAAGGACGGAGTAACATTATGAGTTTCATTAATGATAATTTTATGCTTAAAACCAAAACCGCGAAGAAGCTTTACGCAATGGTAAAGGATCTTCCCATCATCGACTATCACTGCCACCTTAACCCCAGGATGATCGCAGAGAACTATAAGTTCAAGAACGCGTTCGACCTCTTCCTCGGCGGCGACCACTATAAGTGGCGTCAGATGAGAACCAACGGTATCGATGAGGAGCTTATCACAGGCGCAGGTGACGATTATGAGAAGTTCAAGGCGTTCGCGCGCACCATGCCTCTTCTTATCGGTAACCCCCTCTACCACTGGACTCACCTCGAGCTTAAGAGATATTTCGACATCGACGAAACTCTCTCCGAGGATACCTGCGAGATGATCTGGAATAAGTGCAACGAGTGCCTTGCAAAAGATGAGTTCAGAGCACAGGAGCTCATCAAGCGCTCTAACGTTGAGGTCGTTTGCACTACCGACGACCCCGCTGATACCCTTGAGTATCACGAAGCGCTCCGCGATTTCCCGACCAAGATCCTCCCCACCTTCCGTCCCGACAAGGCAGTTGAGATCAACAAGGAAACCTTCCTTCCTTATATCGAAATGATCGGCGTTAAGTCGTACGAAGAGCTTGAAGCTTGGATGAGAGCGAGAATCGCATACTTTGACGATCACGGTTGCCGCCTCTCCGACCACGCCCTTGAATACGTTCCTTACGGTGAGGGCGATCCCGTAGCCGCTTTCAATAAGCGTATGGCGGGCGAGGAGCTCACTAAGGAGGAGATCGATTCCTTCAAGTGCGGAATGCTTAAGGTATGCGCAGAGGAATATACTCGCCTCGGTTGGACTATGCAGCTCCACATTGGCGCACTTCGTAATAATAACAGAAGAATGTATGAAAAGCTCGGCGCAGACACCGGCTTCGACTCGATCAACGACCTTTGCATTGCAGAGGCTCTCTCCGCGTTTATGAATAGCCTTGAGTATAACGATTGTCTTCCCAAGACTATCCTCTATACCCTTAACCCCAAGGATAACTACGTTCTCGGCACTATGCTCGGTAACTTCCAGAAGGCTCCCACCCCCGGTAAGATCCAGTTCGGATCGGGCTGGTGGTTCAACGATCAGCGCGACGGTATGGAGGCGCAGATGCAGGCGCTCGCAAACCTCGGTATGCTTTCAAGATTCGTTGGTATGCTCACCGATAGCCGTAGCTTCGTTTCCTATCCCCGCCACGAGTATTTCAGAAGAATACTTTGTAACATCATCGGCAAGTGGGTTGACGAGGGCGAATATCCCAAGGACTTCAAGGCTCTTGAAAAGATCGTTAAGGGCATCGCATACGAAAACGCAAAGAACTACTTTAATTTCTAAAAAACAAAAGGGCGAGAATTTCTCGCCCTTTTTTGCGCTTGTTTTAAATTAATCGATTACGGTCGTTCCCCAGTTTGAGAATATTGCCTCATACTCTATAGACATTCCCATAAAGTCCGAGGTGTAGATCGACGCGATCTGTCCGTCGATCGTGACTATAGTCATATTGAATTCTTCGCTATAGTAAACGCCGTCTTCTACCTCGGCAAATATTGATGCACAAGTAGAGAAGTCGATCATCGGCATATAAAGTCCGTATATATCGGAGGGCGTTGTATCCGGTTCTATCGCACCGTTTACGTAAACGCTTGTTCCGTCGGTGTAGTAGAAGTAGTGTCCCTCATCGCTGATATCCTCAATGTAAACGCGATCGCCGTCTATTCTGATCTTCATAGTGCCGCTTTTGCCATCATAATTTGCGGTAAGCTCGATAGAAACGTTATCAAATTCGAACATAGCAGCCCACTCTAAATCGATGCCCTCGTTGGGATCAATTGTTGTGGCGTTATAGTTAGAGAATTTAGCTTCAAGTTCGTAGTCTTCATAAGTCATACAGAAGCTAGAAATCGTTCCTCTGAAAGCGTAGAACGTTATGTTATGTAAACTGCAATAGTATTCGGCAGCGCCTGTTTGTTCAAGATCATCATAGC
>JAZLEH010000305.1:0-2794 GCA_045615165.1 Eubacteriales bacterium
AAGGAGGCATTATGGCTAAGAGCGAAAACCAGAAGCAGAAGCTTTTCAGGCTTCTTGAAATTCTTATGAGAGAGACCGATGAGGATCACGGACTCTCTATGCCGGAGCTTATTTCCCGTCTTGGCGAATATGGAATAAGCGCCGAGCGCAAGAGCCTTTACGCCGATTTTCTCGTGCTTGAGGATCTTGGATTTGAGGTTTCGCGCACAGAGACCCGCCCCCCGAAATACAAGCTTGACGTTAAGATCTTTGAGCTTGCGGAGCTTAAGATGCTCGTTGACGCGGTTCAATCCTCAAAGTTCATCACCGCGAAGAAAAGTAGGGAAATAATAGAAAAGCTCGGATTATTTGCAGGCGCACATAAGTCGCGCGAGCTTTCGCGTCAGGTCTACGTTGAGGACCGAGTTAAGACAATGAACTCCGCTGCGCTTTATAGCATTGACGCGATACACAGCGCGATCAACGGAGGCAGAGCCTTATCCTTCAAATACTTTGATTACAACGGTGAGAAGAAAAAGGTTTTAAGGCATAACGGCGCACCCTATCAGGTCACCCCGTGCGCACTTATATGGGATGATGAGAAGTATTATCTCGTTGCTTACGACGAATCGGAGGGCATAATCAAGAACTTCCGCGTTGACAAGATGCAGGACGTTGCCGTTCTTGAAAGAGGCGGCGTCAAGACGCCTGAGACCGAGAATTTCAACCCCGCCGACTATTCGCGCAAGATCTTCGGTATGTACGGCGGCAGGGAAGAGCTTGTCACCATTGAATGCCGCGAGAAGCTTGCGGGAGTGGTTATCGACCGTTTTGGAAGCGCACCCGTGTTCCATAAAACCGAGTTTGGCTTCAAGTTCTCGATGCGCGTTATGGTCAGCCCGACCTTCTTCTCCTGGCTTCTTTCCTTTGGAAGCGATATGCGAGTCGTCGCACCCGAGAGTGTCAAGGGCGAGTTTCTTGATATGCTCAAAAAAATATCCGCCGTTTATGAAAATGGCGGAAAATGACAACTTTTGTTTGGTTTTTAATCAAAAAGCGGCTATGAGACGATCATAGCCGCTTTCACGTTTTATTCAGAAAATTGATCCGGATTCGCACATCTCCTTGGCAAGGGAGAGGAAATTCTGTGCGGCAAGCGTCGGTGGATAGGATTTATCCTGCGCGATATATAGGGTCTGTTTTGCGTCCTCGCTTTTTGGGATAAAGTATATAATATCCTCGCTGCTGTTGCCAAGCATTTTGACTATCGTGTCAGAGGTCATAACCGCTCCGAGCCCGAAGCGCATCATATTGAACTGCATTCCCGCGTGGCGCACATTCTTTACGCTGCATTTCGCAACGGCGTATTCCCCGATGAGCTTATCCATTTTTACGGCGGGGGTAGATCCCTTCGCCATCTTCAAAAACTCTGTATCCTTAAAGAGTCCCATATTGGAGACCTCTTTTTCCTTGTCGTAGGATCTGTTAATTACCTCGTCTCTCGTCAAGGCGTATTTCATAAGCTTCTCGTTTTCAAGATAATCTCTTCGCATCGCGATCAGATATTGCTCTGAGAGGATCGGGGTGATATTATATTCCTTGCGAGAGAATCGGTGACCGACGAGAAGGTCGATCGAGTGCCTGTTCATCTTTTCAAGCAGGTAATTATAAGTGCCGATATTACCCATATCGATCTCGACCTCGATTTTCGGGAAGCGGCGATGATATTCCGCCGTAATAGCCGAGAGCAGCTGATACGCCGCAAGGCAAGAGCCTCCGACCGAAACCTTACCGTAGCCCGCGTCGGAGAGGCGGTTTATCTTCTCGCGCATAAGCACCTCGCTCTCCTTTATCTCGTGAAGCGATTCGATATATATCATACCCTCAGGCGTCAGGGTGAGCGGTACGCTCTTGCGGTCGAAGACCTTGAATCCGAGATCCTCCTCAAGCCTTGATATCGAGGCGCTGAGAGCGGGCTGGGATATAAAGAGCGCCTTTGCCGCGGCAGAGAAGCTTTTCTTATCGTAAACCATAAGCGCGTATTTTGCCGAAAGTTCCATAGCTATAACCTTTCCGTTATATTACTTATACAGATATTTATATTTGATTATACCACGGTTTTGTGATATAATCAAGAGGTAATAAAAAATAGGAGCGAAATTTCAATGGAATCCTACGTAGTTAAAGCAAGACGCCAGCTTCATATGTATCCCGAGATCGGCTTCGATCTTGACAGGACTCTCGCATTTTTAAGAAGCGAGCTTGACGCAATGGGCGTTGAATATACCGAAAAATACGGAAAGAGCAGTATCGTCGCAACGATCAATCCCGATAAGGAATTCACTATCGGCATAAGAGCGGATATGGACGCCCTCCCGATCAAGGAAGTGAACGATATTCCGTTCAAATCGAAGATAGACGGACAGATGCACGCCTGCGGTCACGACGCTCACACGGCGATCGCCCTTGACGCCTGCCGCAGACTTAACGAGATGCGCGACAAGCTCAACTGCCGCGTTAAGTTCATCTTCCAGGCGGCTGAGGAATATCCCCCCTCGGGCGCGATGCTTATGGTTCGCGACGGACTTATGGAGGATATCGATTGCGTTATCGCCCTTCACGTAGCAAACGGGGCAGAAGTGGGCGCGATCAAGATCAAGTACGGTAAGACGAACGCGCAGAGCGACGGATTCCACCTTGAGTTTTACGGCACCGCGGCGCACGCCGCAAGTCAGCACACCGGAGTTGACGCAATTATGATGGCGGTCAAGGCGTATACCGAGATCGAATTTATGGTGGCGAAGGAGATCAAGGC
>JAZLEH010000306.1:0-7944 GCA_045615165.1 Eubacteriales bacterium
GAGGAGACCTCGTCGGGGGAGGAATACGCGCCCCTCATCTCGTTAAGCACGACTCCGGAGGTCTTCAATTCGCCATCCCTTGAGTCAAGCTCGTAATGCCAGCCCTCCTGATAGAATATGTTCGGCTCGGTGAGCATCAGCGGGTGGAAAACGGCGTCAAGATAAACGCTCACGAGGTTCAGAAAGTCCTTATCGTTGCGCGACGCTACGGGATACATCGTTTTGTCGGCGAAGGTCATAGCGTTTAAGAAGGTGTTGAGCGAACCCTTAAGCAGCTCGACGAACGGCTCCTTTACGGGATATTTCTCCGATCCGTTAAGCACCGAATGCTCGATGATATGGAAAACGCCGGTGCTATCCTCCGGGAGGGTTTTGAAGGTGATCGAGAAGGTCTTGTTCTCGTCCTCGCGGTCAAGGTAGATTAGCCTTGCGCCGCTCTTCTCGTGAATTGCTTCATATAAGGTTGCTTTTATTTCATCTATCGCGGCTTCCCTCGTTACGGTAAAGCCGTACAGCGTCTCGTTAAGCTTCATAATTTTTCTCACTTGCCTAGGATTTTATTTACAAATTTTTCAACCGCGGCGATATAAGCGTCGCGATCGTAAAGCATTGATAAGCCGTGGGTGGCGTTCGGTATTCTGCGGTATTCGATAGTCTTGTCCGCCTCCGCAAGCTCGTCACTCATCGAGATCGGAACGAAGGTATCCCCCTCACCGTGTATAAGCAGGATCGGGATATCCGTTCTCCTTACGGCGCTGAGCGGACTTTTATTTATCGCGAAGCCGCCGAATATAAGAGCGCCGAGCCATATAAAGGGGTAAAGGATGCGAGAGGGAAGCCCTCTGTTTTTGCAGACCGTTCTAATGATTCCGCCGATGCTTGAATACGGGCAGTCCGCTACGATTCCCGCAACGCTTTCGGGGAGATTAAGTTCCGACGCCATAAGCACGGTAGCCGCTCCCATAGAGATTCCGTAAAGAAAGATCGGCGTGTCGCTTCCGAATCTTTCCACCGCGTAGCTTATCCAAAGGACGGCGTCGCGCCGCTCCTTGATTCCGAAGGATATGGTTCTTCCGCCGCTTTCTGCGTGCGCTCTCTGATCAACGAGCAAAACGCTCTGCCCCATGGCAAGGCACTCAAGCGCGCCTCCGCAGAAGTCTCTCGTCGAGAGGCTCTTATAGCCGTGGAACTGTATTGCTATGGGTGCGTCCTTGTCTGTTTCGTAGTATTTCGCGTGGAGCTTAACTCCGCCGTGCCCCGTGATATAAACGTCCTCGTAGGGGAGGGATGAGAGCTTTTCGATAAGCTCTTTTTTTCTTCTCTTTAAATCGTCAAGATCACCGTCAAGCCCTCTATATAGAGTTGCTTGATTTTTTCTGTCGGCGTAAAATACCATTCTGTATGAAATATACGCGACGGCGAGTGTGAGAATGACGAGGGATATCGGTATAATAAATAATGGATGCATAATTCACCTCTTTGCTATATTCTATCATTTTTTTATTAATATAGCAACAAATATCGGAAAAATATTGAAAAAAGCAATTTTTCGTGATAGAATAAAACAAAAAAGGAGATTTTAAAATGAAAATTCTTTTCTACGGTGACAGTATAACCGACGCAGGAAGAACGAGGGATCTTGACGTTCCCAATAAGGGCCTCGGCGGCGGATACGTCAGCTATATTGCAAATCAGCTTTTTGAAAAAAGCCTTACCGACTACGATATTTATAATACGGGAATCAGCGGCAACAGAATAGTTGACCTTTATGCGAGAATAAAGATCGATTGCTGGAATATCAAACCCGACCTTCTCAGCATTCTTATCGGAATCAACGATATCTGGCACGAGGTTAAGCGCCACAACGGAGTCGAGATCGATAGATTCGAGAAGGTTTACCGTATGCTCCTTGAGGACACGAAAAAGGCGCTCCCCGAAACGAAGATTATGCTCCTTGAGCCATTCGTGCTTAAAGGAAGCGCAACCGAGGAGGAGTACGAGAAGTTCCTCGCCGTTAAGGATTACGCAAAGGTCGTAAAGAAGCTTGCCGAGGAGTTCGGTGCGGTGTTCGTTCCTCTTCAGGACGCCTTTGATAAGGCGGGTGCGGAATACGGTAATGAAAACATCCTTGCCGACGGAGTTCACCCCACGATGAAGGGCGCGGCAGTGCTCGGAAAAGAGTGGCTTCGCGCATTCGAAAACGCATAATAAAAAGACTGCGGATGATGCAAAATCATCCGCAGTTTTCTTAATTATGACAAGAACTGTTTGCAAAATATCATTTGAGGTTGGATATTGCTTCCTTTATCTCCGCATCGGTAAGAGCGAGCTCCTTTGTAAATTCGGATGCGCTTACGCGAAGTCCGCCGCTTCCGAGGATGATCAACTGCTCCTGCATGTCCGAGGTAACGACTCTTACGCGGTTCTTTGCCGCCATATCGTGCGTTGCCTTTTCGATATAGGAGTCGGCGGTCTCGGCTTCCTTAGTATATACTACCGATACGTTGCCAAGTGTCTCAACGCTTCCCTCGCCGCCCTTGCGCTTGTAGGCATCGAAAACGATGATGACCTTTATCCGCTTGAAAGCCGAGTAATCGCACATTATTCGGGTAAGAGTATCTCTCGCAAGGGAGATATCGCTGCTTGCAAGCTTTCTGAATTCATCGCTGGCGAATATGAAATTATATCCGTCAATTATGAGATAATCGTCGCCGCGCGGCTTTTGCTTGCGCGGTTTTTCCTGCTTTTCGGGCGTTTCTGCCGAGTTTTCGGTCTTTTCTGCGGCGACTCTTTGCTTTATCTTTCCGTAGGTATTTTCAAAGATGCGCATAAGCTCCTTATCCTCGGCGGCAGTACCCTTATATTCCGTTTTCTGTGCGCGGAACGCTCTTTCCTCAAGCACGGTGTTTTCGCTTCCGTCTGGAGAGATATGCATAAGCTCGTCCGCCTCATCCCACGGAACGACGTAACCTGAGCCCTGCTTGCAGAAGACGGAGTTCGGAGTGTTGCGCTCGTCGAGAGCGGGATTGTATTCCGCCTTGGCTATAACCTCTTCGGCGTTATGGCAGGGCATATAGTCGCCGACGGTCATAGTCAGCTTGCCCTCACCGCGAGTATATGCGCGAAGTTCGGTTGCATACGAGCGCATCGTTGCAACGGGGCAATATCCCGTGAGGATAGCGGTTGATTCAAATATCTCGGGCGGATCGCATTTGCCAAACATTGCGGTGACGTCGGTCATAGCGCGGCCGAGGTTATCGATTGGTATTTCCATTCTGAAATCAAAGGTAGGCTCAAGGAGCACCGATTTTGCTTTCATAAGACCCTGCCTTATCGCGCGGTAGGTCGCCTGGCGGAAGTCGCCTCCCTCGGTGTGCTTTTGATGTGCTTTGCCTGCGGTAAGGGTGATCTTCATATCGGTTATGGGTGCGCCCGTAAGAACGCCCCTGTGAGTGCGCTCCTCGATATGCGTCATAACCAGCCTCTGCCAGTTGAGCAAAAGAACGTCGGTAGAGCAGTCGCTCGTTGAGACTATACCCGATCCCATAGGGAGGGGCTCGAGGAGAAGATGCACCTCTGCATAATGGCGAAGCGGCTCAAAATGTCCTGCTCCGCGGCTGGGCTCTGCTATCGTCTCCTTATAGAGTATCGCGCCCTCGCCAAATTCGACCGTAACGCCGAATCTGTCGTTTACGATCTTCTTAAGAACCTCGATCTGTATTTCGCCCATCAGGCGCGCTCGGATCTCCTTTGCGCGATCGTTATATGAGATTGCAAGAGTGGGGTCCTCTTCTGCCAGGGTGAGGAGCTTAAGATATACCGCGTAAACGTCGGTTCCGTCGGGGAATATCATCTTGTAATCAAGCACGGGGGTGAGGGTCGGCTCTTCGCTCGTCTCAAATCCGAGCCCCATTCCGATCTCCGTTTTCATAGGGCCGAGCACGGCGCAGAGCATACCGCCCGTCGCTTCTCTTTGCGATTTGTATTTATCGCCTGAATAGATGCGTATTTCCTCGATCTTCTCAAAATAAACGTTGCCGTCGCGGTCTCTTACGGTGATCGTGTCCTTTGCAGAGAGCTTTCCGCCCGTTATCTTCATATAGGTGAGGCGCTTGCCCGACGGGTCGCGTGCGATCTTATATATCTTCGCACCGAAGAGGCGCTCGTTATAGCTCTTTTTTATGGTGAAGCGGTCAAGCTCCTCGAGGAATGCTTTAACCCCCGTCATCTTAAGTGCCGATCCGAAATAACAGGGGAAGAGCCGCCTTGCCGCGATAGCCTCGCTTATACTCTCATCAGAGAGCGCGCCCGTGTCAAAATATTCCTTCATAAGACCCTCGTCCGCACCTGCGGCATCCTCAAGCCTTACGTCCTCGGAGGAGAAGTCAGCCGCAGAGGGGGAGAGATATTTTCTTATATCCGCCATAAGCTCGGCGCGCGTTTTCTCCGAGATATCGGTTTTATTAATGAATATAAAGGTAGGGATTCTTTTTGCCGAGAGCAGTTGCCAGAGGGTTTTCGTGTGTGAGGCAACTCCGTCGGGCGCGCTGATAACGAGTATCGCATAGTCTTGAATAGAGAGCGCCCTTTCCGCCTCGGAGGAGAAGTCGATGTGGCCCGGCGTGTCAACTAAGGTGAACTCGGTATCGCCGAACGAGATCGTTGCCTGCTTTGAGAAAATCGTTATTCCCCTTTCGCGTTCAAGCGAAAAGGTGTCGAAAAAGCAGTCCTTTTTATCAACTCTTCCGAGCCTGTCTATCACGCCCGCAGAGTATAAAAGGCCCTCGGAAAGCGTCGTTTTGCCCGCGTCAACGTGCGCGAGGATTCCAACGGTAAGTCTTTTCATTTTCTTCTCCTTTCATTTGGATTAAGATAAAAACTGCGCCGCATCAGCCGCGCAGTTTCGTTTCGGAAAACCGAAAAATTATTTTTCAATAATATGAAGCGTCGGGTTAACGATCTGGTCGCACGCCTTAACGCTCGTCTGCCTCATTGCCATAAGGCGCATACCGATGTTCTCGATAATGTTATAGGGCGGGAGGGGAAGCGAGCGCATCTCCTTTGAGTTGATCTGCTTTGATTTTGAGACGATGGAGATGAATCTATCGTATATCGTGGAGTTGAGAAGCGCGAAGATTCCGAATGCAAGGCGGGCGCTCATCTCCTCGTTTTTATCCTTCGTGTCGATAAAGTTGATCTTGTTATGAGTGCTTATGTACTTGTATGCGGGGAGCTGAGAGGCGAGGTAGATTGCCGAATTAACGAATCTTTCATCGCTCTTCGCAGGGATGCGCTTTATGATAATAAGGTTCTTATTCCTCTGAACGAGGGAGGGATTGACGGGAACTACGTACTGCTTCTTTATGGGCTGGGGGAATTCGATCGCGCCGCCCTTTATCGCCTGCGATCTTATGATCGGGTATGAGCTCTTGATCGGCTCGGTGAAGAGAAGCCCCTCGCATTTTGAATCAACGATAAGTCCCGTTGACATCTTAAGTCCGATAGAGGAGAGGGTTTCGGGGAATGCGGAGATGTACTTAACTATCTTCGTGTCCTCAACGCTCTTGGGGAGGGTGAGAGTGCCGTCGTTTTTATCAACCACGAAATCGTAGTCAAGCATAGGAAGCGCAGTAACGCTCTTTCCCGAGTCGGTAGAGGTAGTAATCGCGACTTCAGCGGGCTTTTCACCGTTCTTATATGAGATTATAAAATTCTTTTTAAGAGGAATGGCGCGGTTCATATTCTTCTGCTTGCCGACGAAAAGGTGTATCTTCTGAACGGCGAGCTTCTCTGCCATCTCTTTTCTGAGCGAGGTGATGCTTGACGCGGTAGCGTAAGTGGTGGGAAGAACGATTACGAGCTGACCGCCCTCTTCAAGATGCTTTGACGCCATTCTTGCAAAGAGGAATGCGGCGTTGATCTTAAGCTGAGTAACGCCGCCTGCGTTAAGAGCCTCACTCGAGCCCTTTTCAACGAGGTCGGTCGGCGGGTTTGCAATTATGATATCGTACTTGTCCTCAAGTGTGTCAAAGAAAGTGACCGTGTAATGATTTTTCGCATCAACGATATAGTTTTCGTGATATACGGTTACGAAAAGCTTTACGTCGTAGTCGTGGCGGCACTTTTTTCTGATTCTCTCAAGGTTGTCCTCAAGCATCGGAATAAATGCCTCCTCGGTTTCGTAACAGGTGAGGAATATCTGCTTGCACATCGGCGCTCTTTTGCATATCTCCTCCACTGCCGCCGCCGAGAGGATTCCCGTACCTGCTCCGGGGTCGAGCACGGTGAAAGCGGTCTTTTCTTTATCTATATCGAGCATCGACGCCATAAGGCGAGCGGTGTCCTTTTTGGTGAAAAGTCTTCCAAGGCGAACGTTCTCAGCCTTTGACTTTTCCCTTACGAGTTTTCCTGTGTTTCTTACGGCAAGATTGAGCATTTTTATCTCCCTTCTAATTCTGCCTTGAAATATCTATGTTTAATTTTATCACATTTCGGCGACGCTTTCAAGATGTTTTTATGTTTTTTTCGATAAAATGTTGCAAAACATTAAAAATAGTGGTATACTTATAGCAGTATATAATCTATTATAAGATAAAGAGGAGCTTTTAAATGAGCGAAAAGACAAAGACCCGTATAAGATTCCTGCATTGCAGCGATATTCATCTTGACACGCCGTTCGTTGGCCTTTCTGCCGAGAAGAGTGAGGAAAGGCGAAGAATGCTTCGCGGTTCGTTCATAAAGATGATGCAATACATACGCGAAACTAACGTTAACGTAGCGCTTATGTGCGGTGATATTTTCAATATCGATTATGCGACGAACACTACGGCGGAGATCCTTATTCGTGAGTTTAAGCAGTGCCCCGATACCGAGTTTATAATCGCTCCCGGTAAGCACGATTATTATACCGATAACCCGATCTACGCATCGGGCCGACTCCCCGATAACTGCCACGTGTTCTCATCCGACGCACTTTCAAGATTCGATTTTGAGGATTATAACATCACGGTTTACGGCTGGGCGTTTATGTCTCCCGAGATGAAGGAATGCCCCCTCTACGGCCGCCAGGTTGACGACTCCTCGCGAGTTAATATCGTTTGCGCGTATGCCGACCTTAACGGTGAGGTTGGATCGACCTCTTGCCCCGTCTCCTCGTCGGAGCTTAAGAAGTTCGGCGCTGATTACTATGCGCTTGGCTCACGCCACGAGGCTTCAAAGTTTGCCACCATCGGCGCATCGAAGTATAGCTACTCCGGCTCGCTTGAATGCACGGGCTTTGAGGAATCGGGAATCGGCGGTGTTAATATCGTTACCGTTGAATATTCGGACGGCGAGGTGTCGATCGAGAATAAGAGCGTAAGCTTCGGTCACGTTAAATTCATCACCGAAGAGCTTGACGTTACGGGCGTTAATACCTCGAACGAGATAATCAACCGCATAAGCCGTCTTATAAGCAGTAAGAAATATGATAACGAGACCGCGCTCCGCGTTGAGCTTTGCGGTAACGTTGAACCGCATTTCTCCGTTCCGAAGAATATTGAGAACGATGCGTTCGGACTCTATTTCTTCAAGCTTATCGATAAAACCCTCCCCCTCTTCGATACTGAAAAGTATAAGAGAGATATGTCGGTCAAGGGTGAGATCTTCCGTCAGTTCTATCCGATGCTTTTAAGCGAGGACGAGGAGGAAAGGCTCATTTCCGCAAGGGCGTTCAGAGTTGCTCTCGCCGCTCTTGAAAATAGAGAAATTGACAACTGAATATAATTTGTTCATTATCTTTTTTTAAAAGGGGTTGCAAATTTTATTTTTTGTGCTATAATGGGTATAGCCAAATATAAAAGGAGGAATAATTATGGCACTTGTAAAAAAGAATCTTGCATATCTTTGCTGCGCAGTAGTTGGTCTTCTTAACTTCTTCTGGATGATGATCGATTACGCCGCTGC
>JAZLEH010000307.1:0-4141 GCA_045615165.1 Eubacteriales bacterium
AACGCAATGCTTCTTGAAATGGGGGCGATCGATACCGAAATCGCCTTCTTCGAGGATGCAGACTACGTAATGCCGCTTTGTATAATAGTTGCGCTTTGGACCTCACTCGGTACTTCCTTCCTTGCGTTTATCGCAGGCTTGCAGGGAATTGATAAAGCTCAGTTTGAGGCGGGAGCGGTTGACGGTGTTCGCAACAGATGGCAAGAGCTTTACTACATTACGCTTCCAAATATGAAGGATCAGCTTATGTTCGGTGCTATTATGTCTATTACGGGATCGTTCGGATTCGGTGCTGTCGTTGACGCGCTTTGCGGCTTCCCTTCGGTTGACTATGCGGCGCATACGATAGTGCATCACCTGAACGACTACGGAGGCAGCCGATTTGAAACAGGTTATGCCTCGGCTATTGCGGTTATACTCTTCGTTATAATGGTAGGAGCTAACTCAGTAGTAAAGAGAATAATTTCGAAGGTGGGATCGTAATATGGCAAAGTTAAGAACAAGAGGACATAAAGTCGTATTGGCGAGATCCCGCGGAGGAGACGCAGGAATTACGTTTATTCTTGTAATACTCGGAGCATTTATGTTTATTCCTATGTATTACTGCGTTATTCAGGCGTTCAAGCCGCTTGACGAGTTGTGGATGTTCCCGCCTCGTTTCTACGTCGTAAATCCGACACCTAACAACTTTAAAGATTTGTTTACGCTTATGAGCGGAAATATGGTACCCTTTTCGCGATACATATTCAATACTGTATTTACCTCGATTTCAGGTACGGTAGGACATTTGTTCTTTGCATCTCTTGCGGCATACGCAATGGCAAAAATAAAGTTCCCCGGCGGTAAGGGAATGTTTAGAATGGTTAGAACTTCACTTATGTTCCATCAAACGGTTACAGCAATTTGTAGCTTCATTTTGATGAGTACATTCAAAATGGTAGATACATACTTTGCAATTATAATTCCTGCATGGGGTTCAACGCTTGGTCTTTACCTTATGAAGCAGTTTATGGAGTCTAACGTTAACGACTCGGTGCTTGAAAGTGCAAGACTTGACGGCGCGGGCGAGCTTAGAACCTTCTGGACAATAGCAATGCCTATGGTTAAGCCTGGTTGGCTTACACTTATAGTTTATTCATTTAAGGACCTTTGGAATCAAGGTTCGTCAATATACATTCACTCCGAGCAGCTTAAGTCGCTCAACTACGCGATCGGTCAGATCACCGCGGGCGGTATCAGACGTGCGGGCGCGAGCGCTGCGGCAACCGTTGTAATGATGGCTGTACCGATAATCGTATTCGTTATTTCTCAGTCCAACATTATTGAAACGATGGGCTCGAGTGGTATGAAAGACTAATTTAAAGGAGGAGAAAAATGAAAAAGGCAATATCAATAATAGCTATTGTAATTGTTTTAATAACGGTTTTGGCTCTTCCTTTGAGCGCGGCAACGCCTTATCACACCTACACCTACTCAATAAACGGAAAAGACCTTCGTTCTCCCGACGCATACGTTCCGGATAAGGAAATAAATGCGGCTTATATGGGACTTACAGACCCCGTTAAGATGAGATCGCTTTATCCCGACCTTAGCAACGAGGAGCTTGCTAAAAAGATGGTTGCGTTGAAAACGCCTACCGATCTTGAGGTTGACGAAAATAATAACGTTTATGTTGTAGACAGAGATAACAACCGCGTTATAGTCCTTGACCCTTATTACAAGCTTAAATTTATAATCGACTCGTTTAAGAACGTAACGGGTAACATCGACGTTCTTAACGCACCTCAGGGTGTATTTATTACAAAGGATAAGAACGTAAACGGCGTTATCGAAAAGGGAAGAATATTCGTTTGCGATACCGGTAACCAGAGAATTCTTACCTTTGATACCAACGGTAATTTCCTTTCGGAAATAGGTAAGCCTCAGTCGGAGCTTTTCGACTCAACTAAGGTTTACAGCCCCGTTGCAGTAGCGGTTGACCGCTACGACAGACTTTACGTTGTAAGTAGTACCTCCGAGAACGGTATTATGGTTATGACCGATACCGGAGAGTTCACCGGATATATCGGCGCTCAGGAGGTTAAGATCACTACTTGGGAAAAGATCTGGAGAAGATTCAGAACCGAGGAACAGCAGGCTCAGACGGCTACGAGTGTTTCTGCGGTTTACAATAACATAGCTCTTGCAGGTGACTTTATTTACGTTACCATAAGCCCTAACGATGAAAGTGCAATTTCATCGGCTATTACGAGCAAGAGCAAGGAGGGAACAAACGCTCCCGTTAAGATGCTTAATGCGGCAGGATCGGAGCTTATGAGAAGAAACGGCTTCTATCCTCCCTCCGGTGAGGTTGACTTTTCAAGCTCGATGGGTGTTTCGGCTACGGCTACCGTAGTTTCGGGCCCCTCAAAGGTCGTTGACGTAGCAGTCGGACCCGAAAGCACCTGGTCTATTATAGACAACAAGAGAAGTAAGGTATTTACCTACGATTTCGACGGAAACCTTTTGTTTGCGTTCGGTGATAGCGGAACGCTTCTTGGAAACATTCCCGCAAATGCGTTGAGCGCGGTCGTTTACCAGGGCAATACGATGCTTCTTCTTGACAGAACGAACGGCTCGTTCACCTCGTACAACAGAACTGAGTACGGCGACGTGCTTATAGCGGCTCTTGAAAATCAGAACGCACGTAGATACGATGCGGCAATTGAGGACTGGACCGAGGTTCTTAAGAGAAACTCTAACTTTGATGCGGCGTATATCGGTATAGGTAACGCGCTTTACAGAAACCATGATTACACGGGCGCTGTTGAACAGTATCAGTATGCTTACGATACGGAAAATTATTCTAAGGCGTACAGTGAGCTTCGTCAGCAGTGGGTTTCCGATTACCTTTGGGTTATTCCGATAATAATAGCGGTTATCTGCGTTGCGGTTTACTTCTTTACAAAGACCGTATCGAAGATAAACAAAAAGACTGCGGTCAGCGCAGGCAAGCGTACTTATTTGCAGGAGCTTTTGTTCGGATTCCACTTGATACTTCATCCGTTTGACGGATTCTGGGATCTTAAGCACGAAAAGCGTGGCTCGATAAGAGCGGGTACGACGTATCTCTTGATCACGATTGCAACTATTTACTATCAGTCAATAGGCGCGGGTTACGTTACCAATCCGCAGGGCAATTACATTTCTATCTCGGGCGCGGTTATGAACGTATGTATTCCTCTCGTGCTTTGGATAATAGGTAACTGGTGTATTACAACGCTCTTTGACGGTGAAGGAAGCATTAAGGACGTTTATATAGCGTCTACCTACTCTTTATTGCCGTTGATACTTACCACGATACCCGCAACGATAGCCTCCAACTTCGTGCTTGCCTCCGAGGTAAAGATGATTACTCTCGTTACCACGATAGGCTTCGTATGGCTCGGATTGCTCTTGTTCTTCGGTATGATGGTAACACACGATTATACAATAGGAAAGAACGTAATTACAACTATTGCTACCTTGGTGGGAATGATTTGTATTATGTTTATCGTAATTCTTTTCTCGACGTTGCTTGGAAAGCTCGTAGGCTTTGTAACCAACATCGTTACGGAAATTCAGTACAGGTTATAACGAAAGGAGGAAGTTATAATGAATTTTAAAAGAATAATAGCTACCTTCTTGGCGGCGCTTATGCTTTTCGCTTCTTGCGCAATAGTAGTAAATGCAGAGGAAGCTGCGGCAGAAGAACCTGTTTATGAGTTTGACACCGCAAAAGACAGTCCTGCAATGGACTATTTGACCGGTAAATATACCTACAAGGATGAAAACGGTAAAGAAGTTGAAGACGTAGTTGATACCAAAAAAGAAAGACTCGAGCTTATGGACCTTCGCTTAGAGAAGGGGGACTACCGCCTTTACGTTGATGCGTATAGCGGAGAGGTTGCTGTAGAGCAGATCTCTACGGGAGATATACTCTTTACTAACCCCTACAACGCGAGCGGAAGTAAGATGAGTGAGGATAAGAAGGCGAGAGCACTTTCTCAGCTCATGATATACTACATTGATACCAAGGCAAACGATACTCCCAGAGAGTATTGGAGCTACACGAACGCTGTTAAGGGCGGAGATCATAAGAACACCGCTCCCAGCCAGCTTA
>JAZLEH010000308.1:0-3111 GCA_045615165.1 Eubacteriales bacterium
CGATAAGCTTCTCGGGAATCTCGTCAAGAGTTCCGGCTGCTTCCATAACCTTAAGGAATCCATCTGCCTTGGCATCCGTGACCTTCTCGTTTTTGCACCAAAGGATCATTCCGCATTTAACTGCCGCAGGGGTGTTCGGCATTATTCTTATTATGGGGGAGTCGCTCACCTCTTCAAGAGATGCGATTGCAACGCCTGCCGCCATACTGATAACGACGGCGTCTTTATTCTTCTTAAGCTCGGGCTCAAGCTCTGAAAGAGCGCCCTTTATTATATTCGGCTTAACCGCGAGGAAGATATAATCGCACTCGCTTGCGATATATGATGCCGATGCAAAGCCTGCGCCGATCTCGCTCGCAACGCCCTTTGCCTTGCTTTCATCCTTGTCGTAAAGATAAACGGTAGCGCCGTTTGCAAGGACTGACGCTTTAGCAAGCGCAGAGCCCATATTTCCCGCTCCGATAAATCCAATCTTCATCTCAATATCCTCACTTTCATCTCGTTTGTCCGCATCCGCGGATAACGTATTTATAAGTAGTAAGCTCTTCTATTCCGAGCGGACCTCTCGCGTGCATCTTCTGCGTGGATATACCCATCTCGCATCCGAGTCCGAATTCTCCGCCGTCGGTAAATCTCGTTGAGGCGTTAACGTAAACCGCCGCCGAATCGGTGTTCATTGTGAAATAGTCTGCCGCCGCCTCGTCCTCGGTTATTATTGCCTCGCTGTGATGCGTGGAGTGGGTAAGCACGTGGTCGACCGCCTCCTCTACTGAGGAAACGACCTTGACCGCGAGTATATAATCAAGGAATTCCGTATCGAAATCCTCATCACCCGCAGGCGTGCCGTGGATTATCTTCAAAGCCTTTTCGTCGAGTCTTAATTCAACGGGGTTTGCCTCTCTCTTTGCAACGAGTCTATCGTAAACGAGGGGGAGAAATTTTTCCGCGATATCCTCGTGAACAAGCATTACTTCTGCCGCATTGCATACAGAGGGGCGCTGAGTTTTCGCGTTCTCGATTATGTTAAGCGCCTTATCGATATCCGCCGCCTTATCAACGTAAACGTGGCAAATTCCGGTACCTGTTTCAAGGCAGGGAACGGTAGCGTTCTCGACGCACGCGCTTATAAGACCCTTGCCGCCTCTCGGGATGAGAAGGTCGATATAGCCCTTTGCGCGCATAAGCTCGTTTGCGCTCTCACGCGTAGTGTCGGAGACGAGCTGGACCGCATCCGCGGGAAGACCCGCCTCGCTAAGTCCGCGGCGAAGCGCGTCGACGATAGCCTTTGCGGATCTGTAAGCCTCCTTACCACCGCGGAGAACGGCAACGTTACCGCTCTTAAGCGCGAGAGCCGCCGCATCAGAGGTAACGTTCGGGCGGGATTCGTATATTATTGCAATAACGCCCATCGGAACGGATACCTTGTCTATAACGAGTCCGTTGGGGCGAACCACCTCGCGCAAAATTTTTCCGAGAGGGGAGGGTAGAAGGGTTATCTCGCGTATTCCGCTTGCCATATCCGAAATTCTCTTTTCGGTAAGGGTAAGTCGGTCTATCATTACAGTCGATATCTTGTCCTTCGCCGCTTCGATATCCTTTGCGTTTTCGGCGAGTATCGATTCGCTGTTTTTAATGAGGGCATCTGCCATTTTGAGAAGCGCCTCGTTTATCTTTTCATCGGTAACGCCTCGGAGGGATTTTACCGTCTCCTTGGCGCGTATAAGAAGCTCTTGTGTAGAGGTCATAGTCATTTCGCCTTCGAATAAAATTTAGTTCCGACGGGTTCGCCGTCTGCGATCTTATAAAGAAGCTCGGGGTAAGCGCCGTTCGCAATTATCATATCGCATCCCGACTCGGTGGCGATCTTCGCCGCGCGGAGCTTGGTAACCATTCCGCCCGTTCCGAGTCCCGATCCCGCACCTCCGCCGAGCGCTTCGATCTCGGGGGTGATCTCTCTTACCTCGGGTATAAGCTTTGCATTCTGATCCTTCTTCGGGTCTCCGGTGTAAAGACCGTCTATGTCGGAGAGAAGGATGAGCAGGTCTGCGGAAACTCCCTCTGCAACGAGCGCCGCAAGGGTATCGTTATCGCCGAACTCGATCTCCTCGGTCGCTACGGTGTCGTTTTCATTTATAATGGGAAGAACGCCGAATTCAAGAAGTCTGTTAACCGTGTTCTCGAATTTCTTGTGTCTGTCCTCGCATTTAAGGTCGGGCGCTGTAAGAAGTATCTGCGCGACGGTTCTGTTATGCTCGCCGAATTCCTTATCGTATATGTACATAAGCTCGCATTGACCGACTGCGGCGGCTGCCTGCTTTCCCGCGATATCCTTGGGGCGCTCCTTGAGATTAAGCTTTCCAACGCCCATTCCGATAGCGCCTGAGGAAACGAGGATCACCTGATTTCCCGCGTTCATAAGATCGCTGACGATCTTGCAAAGCGATTCTATTCTGCGAATATTAACGCAACCGTTCTGGTAGGTTAAGGTTGAAGTTCCTATTTTAATTACGACCTTCATTTGAGTCAGTCCTTTCGGTTTTTGTGATAAAGCTTCTGTATGATTTAACTGCAAGCAAGGTGAATAAAATTCCGAGACCGCCAACGATTGCCCAGGAGATTATCGTTGCGCGCCAGTTGAATATATTGCTTATAAGTGCCATTCCATAGGTGGATATTGCCGCACCGACGTATGTAAACGCGTTGCAGAATCCGCTCGTCGTAGCCGCCTTACCGTATTTTGCAAATCTTCCCGGCAGGCAGGAGATAAAGAGGAAGTTTATTCCGTGCATTGCCGCGCATATAAGGCATGATAAAATGAGGCAGGCGAATCTTGCCGCGATATGCTCCCCCGTGATCAAAATGATGATCGGAAGAGCGGAGAGCGTTGCAAATGCGAATAATATCATCGCACCGAGTGCCTCGTTCTTAAAGAGCCTTGTTTTATGAAGTATAGTTATAATAAATATTGAGATAAACGAGAAAATCGGGAGCGAAACTGAAACTAGGATCGATTCGTTCGCGCTTCTGTTAAATGCCGCTGAGTAAAGCGTCGGAAGCCAGCTTTCAATACCGTCTCTGAGGAATCCCATCATAATGATGCTCGCGAATATG
>JAZLEH010000309.1:0-1897 GCA_045615165.1 Eubacteriales bacterium
GCTCAGCGTTATCACCCTTGCAAAAAAGCAGACTCTCGTTCAGGATATGTATTCGATAGAGATGCTTGCGAGCGCGGATATACTCTGCCTTGACAAAACAGGAACTATAACCGACGGAACGATGCACGTTACCTGTGTCGAGTCTCTTGACGGAACGGAGATATCCGAGATCGAGAGAATTATGTCGCATATTGAGGGCACGGAGCAGAGCATAAACAGCACCTCTGCCGCGCTTATCGACCGATTCGGCAAGGACGTTTCGGTAAAGATAATCAAGAAGATACCCTTCTCCTCTGCGAGAAAGTTTTCCGCGGTTTCGATAGTCGGTCTCGGCGCGTTCTCAATCGGCGCACCGCACTTCGTCCCCTGCGAGATAAGCGCAGAGCTTGAAGAGTCAATATCAATGCACGCGAAAGAGGGAGAGAGAGTTCTCATTCTCGTTCGTCATCCCGACGGCGTGCTTGAAAACGAGGGCGTAGCGCTCGCCCTTATCGCGATAAACGACAGAATCCGCCCCGCCGCAAAGGAAACGATAAAGAATTTCCAGGATCAGGGCGTTATACTTAAGGTTATATCGGGTGACCACGCGGAGACGGTTTCCACGATCGCCGCACGCGTAGGAATTAAAAACGCAGATAAATATATCTCCTGCGATAAGCTTACCGACGAGGAGCTTATTGAGGCGGCTGAGAGATACGCCGTTTTCGGAAGAGTTACTCCCGAGCAAAAGGTGCTTCTTATAAAGACTCTCAGAATCAACGGTCACACCGTCGCAATGACGGGTGACGGAGTTAACGATACTCTCGCGCTTAAGGAGTCTAACTGTGCTATCGCAATGGCGGACGGAAGTGAAATGGCGCGTAAGGTTTCGCACATAGTTCTTATGAACTCCGACTTCTCGTCCCTTCCCGAGGTCGTAAGGGAGGGAAGACGCTGTATAAACAACGTAAGACAGTCGTCGGTGCTTTACCTTATGAAGACCATAATGGTAATTCTTCTTTCCATAATCTCCGTAGTAACTATTTCCGAGTATCCCATTGAGGCGAGAAACCTTTTACTTCTCGAAATGTTTATTATAGGCTTTGCATCGATTCTGCTTGCACTCGAGCCGAATAATAAGCGAATAGAGGGTAACTATCTCGACTCGGTAATAATTCGAAGCTTCCCGAACGCGCTTGCAATGCTTGCGCCGGTCATAGTCGTGCTCATAGCGCAGAAGTTTATGCCCGAGGTAAGCACCGCCCAGCGAGACACCATCATTATGTGCTCGATACTCTTCGTTGGCTTTATCAACCTCGTATCGCTTTGCCGTCCGTTCACGAAATGGCGCGCAGGCGTGGTTATTGCTGTCGGCGTTCTCCTTATATGTGCGGCGACGGTCTCGATATTCTTGCTCGACGATATGCTCGGATTTACCAGCATCCTTGAAAAGGGAGAGGACGGCGAGTATAACAGCGTAGTTCTTACTATGTTCGGAATCACTATGGGAATAGCGATCGGCTTCTCCGTAATAATGCAGATCTTCCGTCACCAGATCGAAAAGCTGATAGAAAAGAATATCAGAAAGAACAACGAGCGTCTTGCAAGAAGACGCGCCGAGGAAGGTACGATCTGATTTTAAACAAAAAATGCTTGCGAGCTTTTGCTTCGCAAGCATTTTTCTTATATTTCGAGTATTGAGTCAAGATTGCAGGCGTCGAGTATATCCCTTCCCGCAATAATGCAGGGGCATGCCGACTCGCATATCTTGTCAAGGATCTTAGAGATATTTATAAGCGCGTCAGAGTCCGTGGCGAGAATTTCGCTGAGTCTCTTCTCGGTCTCCTCGTCGGTCACGCCTCTGAGGTATCTTCTCGCGGCGAGCGCGCCCTTAAGCTTCGGAGTAAGCAGGGGGGCG
>JAZLEH010000310.1:0-4817 GCA_045615165.1 Eubacteriales bacterium
TCAGGCTAAGATAGAGGTAGTTGAAAAGGTTGATGCTCCTCGTGCTAAGGCAACAAAGCTTTGCGAGATTAACCTTGACACGATCTGCGAAAACTACGAAAACGATGAGGAAGTAACTCTTGAATCGTTGAAGGCTAAGCGCCTCGTTCCTCAGTCGGCAGGCAAGCTCAAGGTTCTTGCTCGCGGAACGATGACCAAGAAGCTTACCGTGGTAGCTGACAAGTATTCTCTCCAGGCTGTTAAGATGATAACTCTTGCAGGCGGAAGAGCAGAACAGTACAAATAATCAATAAAAAAAGAGGACGGAGAGAAATCTCCGTCCTTTTGATATTAGGCTAAAAAATTATACGTTTTCCGCAACGTCCTTGAAGGTAAGGATGATCTGCTTATACTCTTCAATAACGCTAACGTCCGTTCTGAGCGTTGCTTCGTCGCTCTCTGCGGCGTAACCCTCCTCACTCAACGCAAGATGCGCCTCTTCACCTGTGAATCCGAAATAAGTAATTATTTTCTCGATCGTTTTTGGGCTTGCGTTCGTGCGCGCTCTGAAAAGATTGATTTCAACCGCGTCGTCCTCGCTTGACCAATCGAAATCCTTCGTATCGTTTATTCCGTAAAGCTCGATCGAGGCTCTTTTTCTTTTCATAACCGTGATAACGAGTGAGTTGCGCGGCTTTATCGTGGAATATTCCCTTGACGAGAATCGTCCGACGCATCTGAGATCATCGTGTGATATAATGACCGCGCGATAGAAATAAAGAAGCATAAACACGATAACTCCCGATAAAACAACTATCAGGGGATAGAGCTTGAATACCGAGTCAACGTCGTCGTTATAAATTATTGCAACGATAAGAAGGAATACCGCCGGAATGATAGTCCAGAAATAGTGAAGCTTCGTTGAGAATAAAAATAGTTTTTTCATAAAAACCGTCCGATAAAGTTATTTATGTCTCTATTTTATCATATATGACCGAATAATTCAATAGATAAATAATGAACGAAAAAGAAAGCGGCGAGAAATCGCCGCTTTCGGTTGTTAAAATCAGATAATGTGCTTATAAACCTCTTCGATAAGAGAGATGACCTTCATACCGTATTCGGGGGTAGGAATGTTAGAGGGCTCACCCTTGATGTACTTGTGGAATGCGTCAAGCTGCAATGCGAAATTAGTAACGTCAGCGGGGGGAGTTATATCCTCGAATGTATTGTATTTTTCACCGCGGCTGATCGCAATGCTGTGGTTGCATACCTTAAGAGCGCCGTTGGTGAAGTAATAGAATGCTTCGTAGTTGGTGTTGGTATAACCGGAGAAGGTGATAGACGCGGATACGCCGTTGTCAAACTTTGCGAAGATCTGCGCGTGTCCTTCAATAGTAGCGTCGTTTGAGTAGTTCGAAACCTGCGCGTCAAGAGAGGTAACCTTGACGTCCTCGCCCATAATGGAAAGGAGCTTGTCGAACGCGTGTGCGCCGTAGTTCATTACGACACCGCCGCCCGCCATCTTCTTATCAATGAACCACTTGGGGCGCTTGGGATCAAAGTAATTTACGGTGCGGTTCTCGGTATACATACAAAGCTTACCAAGCTCGCCCGACTCGTATATCTTCTTAACGGTGCGGATAGATTCCATGAATCTCTGAATATGACCGACAGCGATCTTCTTGTTGTTTCTCTTTGCTGCGTCGATCATTCTCTGGCATTCCTCAACGGTGTTTGCCATGGGCTTCTCAACGAGGACGTGCTTGCCCGCGTCAAGGAAGAATTCGGAAACCTCACAGTGAAGTCCGTGGGGAAGGTTGAGTATTACCGCATCGCAATCAACGTTTGCGGGAATGTCTTTATAATTTAAGAAGTAGGGAACACCGCACTCCTCTGAATACATCTTCGCCTTTTCCTCATTGATATCGCAAACTGCGACGAGCTCGACGTCGTCAAGCTGGGAAATACCCTTAAGGTGGGATTTAACGATGATACCTGTTCCAACGATAGCAATCTTAAGCATTTGAATAAATCCTTTCATAACCGGTCTATTAACCGTTTAGTTACATTTATTATACACCAAAAGAATTTGTAAGTCAATTACTTTATGAAAAATTATTAAAATTTATTTTAGAAAATTCTATTGACATAGGCATAAATGTGTGTTAAAATAACTATGTAGTTACTTTTTTGAGGAGGAGTTATGCCTAAGGCGAGTGTAAAATCCGAAATAACAAAATCGAAAATACTTGCCGCGGCAGAAGCTGAATTTTCGGAAAAGGGATATTTCGGCGCAAGAGTTGATGAGATTGCCGATGCGGCAGGCGTGAATAAGCGCATGATCTATCAGCATTATGAAAGCAAGGACGGGCTTTACAGAGCGGTGCTTCTCTCCGTCTATGAGAAGCTTGCCGAGTGCGAGCGCAGCTTCTGTATTCATAATCTTGATCCAAAGCTTGCGATAAAGAATATCGTATATACCTATTTCCGCTTTCTTGAGGAAACGCCCTCGTTCGTAAGAATGCTTATGTGGGAAAATCTCAATTACGGAAATTGTATATCGGGCGAAGAGATCAGGTATCTCAAGGAACCTACTATTAATTATATTAAGGAACAGATCCGCCGCGGAAAGGAGCAGGGAATATTCCGTGAGGATATTGACGAAGCTCAAATGATTATATCGATAATGAATTTCGGCTTCTCGTATTTCTCGAATATCCATACGCTCTCATCCTGGTTTGAAAGGGATATGTCCGACAGCGCGGAGATATTAAAGCGCGCTGACTTCGTTTCCAATATGATTCTTGAAAAAATGATAAAATAAATTTAAGGAGTAAAATTATGTGGACTGAAGAAAAACTCAATGAACTACTCACAACCCCGAGCGACAAGCTTGTTGCCGACATCGCAAAGATCAAGGGCGACATTATGATCCTCGGCGCAGGCGGCAAGATGGGTCCCACCCTTGCTATCCTTGCGAAGAACGCTATCATTAAGGCGGGAATCGAGAAGCGCGTTATCGCCGTTTCCAGATTCAGCGATCAGATCGCGCTCGACCTTCTTCACTCAAATGGTGTTGAAACAATCAGCTGTGATCTTCTCGATCACGATAGCCTTGAGGCTCTCCCCGAGGTTGAGAACGTAATCTACATGGCAGGAAGAAAGTTTGGTACTGACGGTCAGGAATATCTCACCTGGGCAATGAACGCAACCCTTCCCGCATTCGTAGCTTATAAGTTCAGAAAATCCAATATCGTAGTATTCTCCTCCGGTAACATCTATCCTATCGTTCCCCTTTCGAGCGGCGGATGCACCGAGGATGATAAGGTTAGCCCCGTTGGCGAATACGCAATGAGCTGCCTTGCAAGAGAGCGCGCGTTTGAGTACGCCGCAAATCAGTATGGCACTCCCATTTTCATCTACCGTCTTAACTTCGCAGTTGACCTTCGCTACGGCGTTCTCTTCGATTGCGCAAAGAAGATCATGGACGGCACTCCCATCTCCCTTTCCACTCCTTGCTTCAACTTCATCTGGCAAGGAAGCGCGAACGAGATCGCAATCAGAGGACTTCTTCATTGCGGCGTTCCCGCTGTAAAGATGAACGTAACCGGTCCTGAGACTGTTTCTATCAAGGCTGCATCAATCAAGCTTGGTAAGCTCCTTGGTAAGGACCCCATCTTCGAGGGAAGCGATCAGGGTAACGCATATCTTAACAACGCATCTCGCGCAATGGAGCTTTTCGGTTATCCCGAGGTTTCCGCAGATACGCTTATAAGATGGCAGGCTGAATATATTCTCGATGGCGGAAGAACCATTGACAAACCCACTCATTTCGAAGAAAGAAAAGGAAGCTACTAATATGAATAGACACGAAATAGCTCTTAAGAAGCTCCACGAGGGTACTGTTATCCCCGCAAATCCTCTCGCTCTTGACGAGAACCGCAAATTTGATGAAAAGCGCCAGAGAGCGCTCGTAAGATACTATCTTGATTCCGGTGTTGGCGGACTTGCAGTAGCAGTTCACACCACTCAGTTCGAGATCCGCGAGCCTAAGCACAACCTCCTTGAGACCGTTCTTAAGGTTGCGGTTGACGAGGCAAGAAAGTTTGAAGAAGCAAACAACACCACCATCGTAATGGTTGCAGGTGCTTGCGGTCCTAAGGAGCAGGCAGTTCGCGAGGCTGAGCTTGCGAAGAGCCTTGGCTACGACGCAGTCCTTCTCAGCCCCGGCGGACTTAACGCTCTCTCCGAGGATGAGATGGTTGAGCGCACCGAGGCGGTTGCAGCAGTTATGCCCGTAATCGGCTTCTACCTTCAGCCCTCCGTTGGCGGTCGCGTATTCACCTATAACTATTGGGAGCGCGTTTGCGCAATCAAGAACGTAGTAGCTATTAAGGCTGCTCCCTTCAACAGATATTGCACCTTCGACGTTGTTCGTGCAGCTGCTCTCTCTAAGAGAAGCGACGAGATCGCACTTTACACCGGTAACGACGATAACATCGTAATCGACCTCGTTTCCAACTACAAGTTCGAGGTTGACGGAAAGGTATATGAGAAGAGATTTATCGGCGGTCTTCTCGGCCATTGGTCCGTTTGGACTAAGAAGGCAGTTGAGCTCTTCGAAAAGTGCAAGGCTCTCCACGGATGCGAGACCATCCCCGCTGAGATCCTTAAGCTCGCTAATGAAGTAACCGACACTAACGCGGCATTCTTCGATACCGCAAACGGCTTCAAGGGCTGCATTGCAGGTCTCCACGAGGTTCTTCGCCGTCAGGGACTTATGAAGGGCATCTGGTGCCTTAACCCCGATGAGACTATGTCTCCCGGACAGAACG
>JAZLEH010000311.1:0-2713 GCA_045615165.1 Eubacteriales bacterium
GACGTAGAGCTTTCCGACTCGGGCGTGAAGATGCTTCACCTCGGCTATTTCCTGCTTCTTGATAAGGTGGATAACGGCGACGGAATTGAGATCCTTAAAAATGCAAGAAAGCTCGGAATCAAGACCTCGATCGACCTCGTAACCGAAAACTCCGACAGATATTCCCTCGTTATTCCCGCGCTTGAATATACCGACAACCTCATTATAAACGAGTGCGAAGCGGGGATGCTTGCCGGAATAGAGCCGAGGAATGAAAATCTTCGCGCTATTGCAGAGCGCCTTATGGAACTCGGCGTTAAGGAGCGAGTTATCATTCATAAACCCGACGTTGCGATCTGCCTCTCGAAAGACGGATATACAACACTCCCCTCGTACGACCTGCCCAAGGGATATATAAAGGGCACTACCGGCGCAGGAGACGCATTCTGCGCAGGAGCATTAAAGAAGATACACGACGATGCATCCGACCTTGAGATCCTTGAATTTGCATCTGCGGCGGCGGTAATGGCGCTTTCAAGTGCCGATGCCACAAGCGGAATGAAAACGGAAGAGGAAACGAAGGAATTCTGCTCAAAGCTCGGAAGAATCAAAATTTAAAACAGTATTGGAGTCATCATTATGGTATATAATATTTTGGACTACGGCGCAATTCCCGACGGTAAAACTCTTTCAACCACCGCAATACAGAACGCCATCGACGAATGTAATAAAAATGGCGGCGGAAGAGTTCTTATTCCTACCGGTAATTTCTATTCGGGATCAATCTTCCTTAAGGATAACGTAGAATTACACTTTGAATTCGGCGCTATACTCACCGCAAGCGAAAATATGGACGATTACAATGCAGATGATGCTTATGAGCAGAACTATGGCTGCGACCACGAGGAATGGCGCGGAAAGCATCTTATAATGGCTATCGAGTGCGATAACGTAGCAATAACCGGTTACGGCATTATTGACGGTAGCGGAGAAAGCTTCCGCAAGGAGGTAACGCCCCCCTCCCCTGCCGCTTACGGCTGGATGTACGGTACAAGCCACGTAAAGGATCTCGAGGTTATGCGCCCCGGTCAGCTTATCGTTTTCGTTGAATCAACGAACATCGTCGTTCAGGGTATAACGATCAGAAACGCGCCCTGCTGGTGCGTATTCGTTTACGGATGTGCATACGTAAGAATTCACGGAATTCAGGTGTTTAACCACAAGACCGCACTCAATACCGACGGTATCGATATCGATTCATCGCGTTACGTTACGATTTCGGATTGCAATATCGAGACAGGTGACGACGCTATTACCTTCCGTTGCGCAACGAAGAGACTCAAAAAGTTCTATCCCTGCGAATACGTTACCGTAACGAACTGCAACCTTGCGGTTTCGGCAAGTGCGTTCAGAGTCGGAGTCGGAACGGGCATCATACGCCATATAAGAGTTTCTAATATTACTATAGAGCGCGCAGGCACGGGAATCCACTATATGACGAGCTACAGAGGATTCGGAGAGGCAAAGATCGAGGACGTAAACTTCTCCGATATATCCATCAACTTCTGCAGCATACCCGTGAGATTTGAGGGCGACAGAGCCTATATCAAGGACGCAACGATAGAAAATCTCAGGGCAACGCATTGCATTGCAAATATGAGATTCTATCCCCAGACAGAATGCTCAATGTCCAACATCACTCTCAGAAATATCGAAACCTATATAAAGCGCGAGGAGAGAGAGCTTACCGAGGAAAACTTCGAAAGACGCGGCAGACACGCCCTTCATATAATCGGTGTTAAAAAGATGCTTCTCGACAACGTAAGAGTTCATATTGACGAGGATGCGATGCCCACGTGGGAATCAAAATATTTAGCTGAAGGCACAGAAGATATAACGATAAGAAACTGCGAATTATAAAAACGAAACCCAGCGGTCAAAAACCGCTGGGTTTAATTATTCGACATTTAATCAAAGGCAGAGTTCGCGAAGCTTATCTGCGATATCGCACTCTTCCCACTTAACTCCAAGGTCCTCACGGCCCATATGACCGTATGCGCTGAGCTGTTTATAGATGGGCTTTCTAAGCTCGAATCTGTTGATGATTGCCGCGGGGCGAAGGTCAACGAGCTTGTCCACTGCCTCTGCGATCTTAGCCTCATCAACGATTGCAGTACCAAAGGTATCGATCATAACCGAAACGGGCTTTGCAATACCGATCGCGTATGCAATCTGTACCTCGCACTTTCTTGCAAGACCTGCTTTAACGATGTTCTTTGCAACGTATCTTGCGGCGTAGGATGCACTTCTGTCAACCTTTGTCGGATCTTTTCCGGAGAATGCTCCGCCACCGTGCCTTGAATAACCGCCGTATGTATCAACGATGATCTTTCTACCCGTAAGACCGGTATCACCCTGAGGACCGCCGATAACGAATCTTCCGGTGGGGTTAACGTAGATATTCATCTTTCCGTCGATAAGCTCCTTAGGAATTATCGGGAATATAACGTTTTCGATTATATCCTTGCGGATAGTCTGTGAATCAACCTCTGGGCTATGCTGAGAGGAAACGACGATCGTATCAACTCTCTTGGGCTCACCGTCAACGTATTCGATAGTTACCTGAGTCTTTCCGTCGGGTCTGAGATATGAGAGCTTTCCTGACTTTCTTACCTCGGTAAGCTTCTTTGCAAGCTTATGAGCAAGAGAAATAGGAAGAGGCATAAGCTCGGGA
>JAZLEH010000312.1:0-1826 GCA_045615165.1 Eubacteriales bacterium
GGCTCACCGTCAACGTATTCGATAGTTACCTGAGTCTTTCCGTCGGGTCTGAGATATGAGAGCTTTCCTGACTTTCTTACCTCGGTAAGCTTCTTTGCAAGCTTATGAGCAAGAGAAATAGGAAGAGGCATAAGCTCGGGAGTTTCATCGCAAGCATAACCAAACATAAGACCCTGGTCACCTGCACCGGTATCGAGCTCGTCACTCATTTCTCCGTCCTTAGCTTCCATACACTTATCAACGCCAAGCGCGATATCTGCGCTCTGCTCGTGGATAGAGCTTATAACTGCGCAAGTGCCTGCGTCAAATCCGTACTTTGCTCTATCGTAGCCGATCTCGGTCACAGTCTCACGCACGATCTTCTGAACGTCGATTTTCGCCTTAGTGGTGATCTCACCCATAACGGTTATAATACCCGTTGTTGCAAAGGTTTCGCAAGCAACGCGGCTTTCGGGATCTTGACTGATTATCTCATCAAGTATCGCATCAGATATTTTGTCACAAATTTTGTCGGGATGTCCTTCGGTTACCGACTCAGAGGTAAATAAAACCTTTTTCATTTTAAAATCCTTTCCATTCAATAAAAAATCCCGAAAATCGCATTGGCGATTCCCGAGTTAAGATACGCACTCATCTCTCAGGAATTAGCACCTTATATAAAACAGGTTGCCGGGCTTCACAGGGCCAGTCCCTCCGCCGCTCTTGATAAGCAATATTTAATTAGCGTATACATTATATCACAGGTTTTTAAAAAAATCAATACCTGTCGAAAAAAATATAAAAAAGCGAGCCGTGGCGGCTCGCTTTTTAACTTAAAGCACGATATGCTTGGGAAGACCGTTATCGTATTCAACCTCAACCTCGCCCATAATAAGAGGACGAAGATAGGCGATACCCTTCTCGGTGATTCCGTTGCCTGCTTCATTGATATAATCTCTCGGCACTCCGCGAACCTCGTTCGCGATAGTGGAAATATCTGCGCATCCGATCTTTGAAGAATACTCGTCGCCGGGGATTCTATCGATCGTCATCATAACGCCGGTTCTGCCGGAGGTAGCGGCATCAACTGCACCCTCACCTACTGCAAGCGACTCGTTGATATCGGTTGCGGAGAGGATGTGCGCCGCACATCTCTGAGTAAGGCTGAGCTCCATTGAACGAACCTTGCATCCGATCTTCTCCTTTACAAGCTCTTCAAGCACCTTACCTGCTCCGGAAAGGCTCTTATGACCGAACGCGTCGGTTGCTCCCTTGCCCTCACCGATGTACTTACCGTCGGCAAGTCTGATACCCTCGGATGCGGCAACGAGAACTGCGGGATGATCCTCGAATATCTTATTAATTGAATTTATAAATTCATCGGGGTCGAATGCAACCTCGGGAAGATAAACAAGGTCGGGAGCAATTCCGCCCGAAACCTCGGTAAGAGCGGCAGAGGCAGTAAGCCAACCTGCATCGCGTCCCATTATCTCAACGATGGTTACAGCCTTCATCTTATAAACGGAAACGTCGCGAAGAACCTCTTTCATCGTGGTTGCAACGAATTTTGCAGCCGATCCGAAGCCGGGGGTGTGGTCGGTAGCAACAAGGTCGTTATCGATAGTCTTCGGAACACCAACTACGCACATCTCGTAATCGTGGTTTGCCGCGTATCTTGAAAGCTTCATAACGGTATCCATAGAATCGTTACCGCCTATGTAGAAGAAATATCTGATATCGTTCTTCTTGAATATTTCGAGAAGCTTTGCGTAGGTTTCAGCATCGGTTTCATAATCCTTAAGCTTTCTGCGGCAAGAACCGAGAGCGGCGGCGGGAGTCTGAACGAG
>JAZLEH010000313.1:0-3685 GCA_045615165.1 Eubacteriales bacterium
GGAGGCGTGAAGAGATTAAACATAAGGAATGCAAGCGCCGCAACGGCTACCATTGCGCCGCCCGATCCCGTTCCAAATGCAAACGCAACGTCGCTAAGGCTTGCTCCACCCTCGAGCGCAAGCTCGTCAACGCTGATAAGATTTGTGATACCGAAGCTTACCGCAAGAGTGCCGACTACGTTTTCCTTTGCTATAAAGCCCGTAATCGTCGCCGCCGCAAGCTGCCAGGAAACGAATCCCACGATCGGCGCGAAGAAGTATGCAAAGGGTCTTGCGATCGTTGCGAGGATTGAGGAATCCGCGCTCTCGGCAACGGCAAAGCTCCAAGTGAAGTTCTGCATAAGGTGGATCGCAAAATTGCAGACGAGAATTACCGTTCCCGCCTTGACTATGTACGACCAGCCGCGCTGGCACATTGAGATAACCGCTTTCTTAAGGCTGGGGATCTTATATTCGGGTAGCTCCATTATGAAATAGGACTTTTTCGCCCTGCAGCCCGTGATAAGGTTGATGATAAGAGCGCATCCGATAATTATGAATATCGCAACGAAATACATAATCGCGCCGACCCACGGACTGTCACCGAAGAATACTCCTGCGAAGAGAGCTATGACGGGGAGCTTTGCTCCGCAGGGCATAAAGGGCGCGATCATTGCGGTCGCTCTGCGCTCGCGCTCGTTTCTTATCGTTCTTGAAGCCATAACGCCGGGGATCGCGCATCCCGTTCCGATTATGAAGGGGATTATCGATTTGCCCGAGAGTCCGACCTTTTTGAATATCGGGTCAAGAACTATCGTTGCGCGCGCCATATATCCGCAATCCTCAAGGAGTGCAATGAGGAAATACATTACCATAACGAGAGGAAGGAATCCTATTATCGCGATGAAGCCGCCGATTATACCGTCGATGAGTATCGACGCCCAGATGCTGTCGGAGTTGATCGCGTCGCTGAGCGCGCCCTGCCCCGCTTCAAGCCAGCCGCAGATAACGTCTGCGATCCATACGGCAGGTCCCGTCTGTGATATCCAGAACACCGCGAACATAACGAGCGCGAAGAACGGAATTCCTATCCATTTATTCGTGAGAACGTCGTCGATCTTATCCTGAAAATTCTTTTCATTCGTGCGCATTCTTCTCGTTTCGACCTCTTTGACGATGCCGTTAACGAAATCAAAGCGCGCTCTGTCGGCGGCGGTAACGCTCTCCTTATCCGAAAGGTCAGTGTTCGCCTCGGAATAAGGGGCGGTCTGCGTCGAGCCGACCAAGGAGATCGCGGCGCTTACAACCTCGGAAAGGCCCTTAGAGGAGGTGGAGACCGTCTCGATAACGGGGCAACCGAGAAGCTCGGAGAGCTTTTTTGCGTTTATAAAGTTATTCTTCTTTTTATTGACGTCGGTCTTGTTAAGAGCGACGACCGTCGGAATTCCAAGCTCGAGAAGCTGAGTCGTGAAAAAGAGGCTTCTGCTGAGATTGGTTGAGTCCACTATATTGATTATTGCGTCGGGGCGCTCGTTTATGATATAATCGCGGGTAACGCTTTCCTCCGACGTAAAGGGAGACATCGAATAAGCTCCGGGAAGATCGACCGCGACAATACACGACCGAGATCCGCAAAGCGAGCCTTTTATCGTATGCTCCTTCTTTTCAACCGTAACTCCCGCCCAGTTGCCGACCTTTTCGTTTTTGCCCGTCAAGGCGTTGAACATCGTGGTCTTTCCACTGTTGGGGTTGCCTGCAAGTGCAATTCTCATTTATTACCTTATCCTCCGGTTAGCACGCGCTAACCTATCTTCAAAAAAATAATTCGCTATCGCGGATTATCTTATTTTTATCGCTTCGGCAAGTCCCTTGTCTATGTTATACCTGCCATCCTTTATCGACACCGTCATACCGCTCTTGCGATGTGAGATAACGGTGATCGGCTCGCCGCTATAGCATCCGAGCGAGAAGAGGAATGCGTCAAGCTCCTCGTCATCGGTCATAATGCTGTCGACAATATATTCCTTGCCCTCTTTGGCGTCACGCAGATTCATAGACGACTCCTGTACGAAATTTTAGAGTTAGCATCTGCTAACTACGCAAGTATTATATATCATATTTTCTCGTTTGTCAATATTTTTTTCCTATTTTTTGAATGTTTGGTCAATTTTGTAACGAATCAGGTTAGCTTTTGCTAACTCGTTGTGCATATTGCCCACTCCTTGACTTTTTCCTTTTTATGTGATACACTATATAAAATAGCTATTACGAATACCGAGGAATATATAATGAATTTACAAGAATCGGGCGAAATGTATCTTGAGACGATATACGTCTTATGCAAAAACAATAAAAACGTAAGATCGATCGACGTTGTTGATCAGATGAACTTCTCCAAGCCCAGCGTAAGCCGCGCAATAGGACTTCTTAAGGAGGGCGGCTACGTAACCGTCAACCGCGAGGGTTTCCTTTCGCTTACGGAGGCGGGACTTGAGGTTGCCGAGAAGATATACGAGAGGCACAAGATCATCACCTCCTGTCTTCAGAGGCTTGGCGTTTCCGAGGCGGTTGCCGCACAGGATGCGTGCAAGATCGAGCACGTTATAAGCGATGAATCGTTTGAAGCGATAAAGAAGATATTGGAGAAGACGAATGGTTAAAATTACTTTTCTCGGAACCTGCTCCGGCACAGAGCCGATGCCGGGCATGCACCATTGCTCACTCGTTTTTGAGATCGGCGGGCTTTATTATTGGTTTGACGCGGGCGAAAACTGCTCGCACGCAGCTTATACGAACGGCATTGATTTGACCAAGGTAAGAACGATCGCGATTTCGCACATGCATATCGACCATATCGGCGGTCTTGCAAATCTTATTTTTGCTATAAACAAGATCACAACGATGCACAAGATCCCCCATATCAATAATAACGAATACGATATATTTCTTCCCGATGTTGCGCACTTTGATGCCGTGCAGTCGCTCGCATTCGGTTCAAGAGATCCGTCGAAGCTCCTCGTAAAATACAACACGCACAAAACCGAGGACGGACTCGTTTACGAGGATGAGAATATAAGAATAAGCGCAGTACACAACACTCATCTCAGAGAGGACGGCTCGCGTGGCTGGCACTCTTATTCCTATCTTATAGAGGCTGAGGGCAAAAGAATAGTGTTCTCCGGCGACGTCGGCGCTCCCGCTGAAATAGATTCGCTTATCGGTGACGGTGTTGACCTCGTTATAATGGAAACGGGACACCACAAGGTTTCGTCGGTTCTTGAATTTCTCCGCGAAAGACCTATAAAGAAGCTCGTTTTCAACCACCACGGGCGCGAAATTATAGGCAACAGAGGTGCGGCACAGTCTCTTATCGACGAAAGCGGACTTAATGCAGAGATCCTCACGGATATGCGCGTAATTGAATTATAATGATGAAAAAGCGGCGAAAAGCCGCTTTTTTCAATAGAATAGTGTCCTTTTTATAGAGGATATAGTATTGCAGTTTAAAAATCTTTCTGTTAAAATATAGTTACTACCGGTAAGGAGTATTATTTTATGAGAAAATCAATATTATTTACAAAGCTCAATACCGCAGAGCTTATCGAAGAAGAGGCGCAGAGTCTTTCCGACATTGACGTACGCGTGAAGATCGAGCGCACCGCGATAAGCGCAGGCACGGAAAGAGCGAACATTATGGGAGATACCA
>JAZLEH010000314.1:0-2807 GCA_045615165.1 Eubacteriales bacterium
TAAAAACATAGCTTCCGTACTTCTCGTTTATAAGAAGCCCGTTATCGCCGAGAATGCCAAGACCGCCGACGAGGGCGGCATAGCGCTCGTCTATCGGCGTATGGTCGCCAAAGCCCTTAAACGTGTATTCGGGATAGGCTCGCTTCATCTCGGAGACAAACCTCTCGGATAATTCCTTTATAAAGATATGGTAATCACGCGCTACGGCGTAGCGGGATATATTTTCACCCTCGCGGCTATAGTAAGGAATAAGGAATACTATTACCGAGCGCGGCTCAAAATTCTCACGCAGGATGAGCTTTTCGTTCACCGTTTTCATATCGGAATACCGAAGCGCCGTATAATATTCTATTCCCTCGTTTTCAAAAAAGCTTTTAACTAATTCTTTCAAGACCTTATATCCCCCGAAGAGACTTATACTCTTCAAAATATCTTTTTCCGAACTCCATAAGAGCCTCGCGCGAAAAGTGAAGAATATCTCCGTTGCCGTTTTTCTCTCCGTTGCTCGTGAGTCCCGCGGAGCTTACGAGGGCGGCGCATCCGATCTCATCCGACACCTCTTTTATCGCGGAAAGAACTGCATCGCAGGCAACCTTGTTTTCGTTCATCCATAACGGCGTAAACTCACCCGAAATGATCGGGAAATTATGCGAGGCGTAGCGGGCGCGTATCTCTTCAAAGAGGGCGAGAAGCTCTCTTTTATGCTCGCTTTTTCTCACATCTGCCGAGAGCTCTGCTCTCTCGAATGCATCGTGCTCACCCTGATGCCAAAGAAAAGCCACTATTCTCATATCCTCGGAATAAGAGAGTGCCTTATCGATCATATAGTACATTCTGTCGCGGCAAACTCCGCCCAAGGTCCAGTGCCTCTTTGCAAATCCCGTGCCGCCTACCGCCGCCTTAACGATAAGAAGCTTTCTTCCATCAGGAAGAAGCCCTGCTCGCAGATACTCCTGCGCAAAGGAATTTGCAAGGCTTGCGTTTGCGCGCTCATAGTCAAATTTTTCCCTCGCGCGACCGAAATAAAGGATCGGCGGAATAGCAATATCAAGCCTTGAATTGCCGTTCTCATCCTTTACGAACTTGATCTTATATTCATCGGAAAGCTCGAGAATATCATCCGATTCCACAAACGGATCGTCCGCCTCACCGAATCCGTATCCGACGGCGTTCGACTGACCCGCGATAATTACAACATCGTATCTCTCGCTCATTTCAAACCTCGTTTTTTCTTTTAACTATACCACAAATCCACCCGAATGTCAATACGCGCACGCGCCCACAAAATCTTCCTTGACTTTTTTAAATATTTGATGTATAATTATCTGTGAATTAATTTATAGAAAGCGAGCAATAGCTATGAGCTTAAACGACGGCGGACTTATCAAGTATCTTTTTACTGCTGAATCCACAAGTTATTTTATATTCTTCGTAATATTTTCGATCGCGGTGATCGCGGCATCATACCTTCTCGGTAGCATCAACTCCGCGATAATTATATCAAAGGTCGTCTATCACGACGACGTAAGGCTTCACGGAAGCGGAAACCCCGGACTCACGAATATGCTTCGCACCTTCGGCGGTGCGGCGGCAGGCCTCACCCTTCTCGGTGATTTTATGAAAACGGCGATCTCGATCACCATTGCGGGCGTGCTTTTCGGCTTTAACTACGTCGGAGGCGTCAGCACCGGCTTCGGTATGTGCTACGTGGCGGGTCTTTTCGCGGTTATCGGTCATATCGCCCCCATATACTACAAGTTTAAGGGCGGCAAGGGTGTTCTTACGACCGCAGTGACCGCGCTTATACTTACTCCCATCCCCTTCCTTATACTCTTCGCTATGTTTGCAACGATCGTTGCAATTTCGAAATACGTTTCGCTCGGATCGGTTATATCGGCGGTATTCTACCCCGTAATACTTCACGCGTATTTCTCACTCGCGTTTGATCTCAGCCCTGCGACCCCCGGTCTTGCATCCCTTTCAACCATCGTTATTGCAATACTCATCGTTTACTGCCACAGAGGAAACCTTCAGAGAATTTCCAACAGAACCGAGCGCAAGATCTCGTTTGGTAAGAAATCCGCTCCCAAGGAAGAACCCGTAGCCGAAGCTGAGGAAGACGATGGAAGCGAGGAATAAGTTCGTCTCGCTCACCCTTCTCGCATTCAAACGGGAGATAATCAAAAAGCTCGTTTTTTCGCGCCCGAAGGATAGCGAGGTAACGAAGATATCGGCGAGAGTCTGCGCCCATAGAGGAAGAAGGATTCTTGCAATGGAATATTTTCTCCCCGGAAACACCGTTTCGCAGAAGAACATTCCGGAGGATGAGGTTGAAAAGACTATCACGGAGCTTTTATCCGCATACGGTCAGGCGAACCTTATAACCACGCTCGGCGATGCTGAGTGGAAAATATCTAAAAGCGGCAAAGAGGTCGCCCTCGGCGCTGATTCGCTTGATAGAAAGCTCTCATCCGACACCCCCGCATTCGTAAAGGCAATCGCTGACCTCGATAAGAAGAAAAACTATCTTTTGTCGGGAAGCGAAGCCTTTCTCACCGCTCTCGGAATATCCGATAAAAGCGGAAGAGTACACGATAAAAAGCAGGGTAAATTCAGACAGATCAACCGATTTCTTGAGCACATTGAGAATTTCTACGACAAGCTTTCGCGTGAGGGTGAGATCGTAATTTACGATCTTTGCTGCGGTAAAAGCTATCTTAGCTTCGCGGTTTATTATTATCTCACAGAGGTTAAGAAGAGAAAGGTCTCATTGCTCGGAATCGACCTTAAGCGCGACGTTATAGAGT
>JAZLEH010000315.1:0-2480 GCA_045615165.1 Eubacteriales bacterium
GAGGTTGAGATATGCGGTTGCAAACGCCTCGGGTATTGCCGCCGCCTCAACGAGCGAGCAATTATTTGGTATCGGCATAAGCATATCGTATTTTACGTTTGCATATTCCGCGTAGCCGCCGCCTCCGAGAAGGGCGCACACCTTGTCGCCGATCTTGAAATTCGACTTTTCCTTAGCACCGTCTGCCATTTCAACGATAGTTCCCGCAATTTCAAGTCCCATCCATTCGGGGCATCCGGGAGGGGGAGGGTAGTCGCCCTCTCTTTGCATAAGATCGGCGCGGTTTAGTGCCGCCGCCTCGATCTTTATAAGGCAATCATCATTAAGAAGCACGGGATCGGGTACGTTGTCGTATACTAGGCTTCTGTCGTCTTTTACGAGTATAGCTTTCATTTCAGTTTCCTTTCAGGTTTATTATTCACAGCATTTGAGTATCAGCTTGTATAATTCAAGCTCGTAATCGGGGGTGAAGGGATTTTTGATCTCCCCCCTCACCATAGCGGCGAAGGATTTTAAAAGGTCGAAATACCTATCGTATTCAAATCTCTCACTAACGCCACGGTCAAACCAGTCGGTGCTTTCGTAGGTCACCCTGTCGGTATAAAGATTGTGCAAAAACGGTCCGTCCTTGAACGACATTTCAAGAGGCTTTAGCTCGACCGTCTTCTTCGAGCCGGTAACGACGAGCGCGCGCCTTGCATAACCGCCGATCTCTGCGGCATCGGTTTTGATTATCGAGCAACCGTTATCGTATTCAAGAATTGCCATTCCATAGTCGCGGCTGTCAATTCCTGACAGCATCGTTTTTTTGTTGAAGGTCTTGACGCTCTTCGGCATTCCGCGAAGCAATACCGCAAGGTCGATAAGGTGGCATCCGAGGTAAAACATCATTCCGCCCTTAAGCGTTCCAAGCCATTTTCTTGCCTCGTCCGGATGAATGCAATTCATCGAAGCTTCAACACTGTGCACCTCTCCGAATTTGCCTGATTTTATATCGGATAGGATTTCCTTTATACACGGATTATAGCGATACATATACCCCGTGCTAAATGTTTTGCCGCTTTTCTTGACTGCTTCAATAAGCCTTTCAAACTCGGGGAGGGATTCTCCGCCTGGCTTTTCCATGTGTATATGCTTGCCGTGCTCTGCCGCGAGGATCGCGTATTTGGTAAGGTGTATTTCATCGGTCTCCACCGTTACGGCTTCAATCGACTCGTCGTTTAGTATCTCTTCGAGCGTAAGCTCTTTATACCCGTCGAATACCGACAACTTTTGTTTGCATTCCTCTCGCTCGTTTTCAACGAGGGCATAGCCCGCGATCTCGAAAACCTCGGGCAATGCTTTAAGGGTTGCAAAAATCTGCGTCGCGTGGCTGTATTTATTGATTCCTATCTGTGCAATTTTGATTTTTCTCATAATTTCATTCCTTACGGCAAAGTCTTTAGATTTTGCTCCAATCAAATTCAAGGATAGGGAAGAATTTATCGTTTATAAGTCGGTCGAACACCTCTTTGACCTCGCTTGGAGATCTGATTTCTTCAACGATCGAATCAAAGTTAAGTCTGCCGCTCGCGATAAGCTTTATTATCGCCTCCGCCTCGTCAACCGTCGTGAACATTCCCGCACTCGATTCGACGTCGGGTCTTGCAAGCGTGTGCGCACCGATAAGCGATATACCGGGGCCGTGTACCTTTCTGTAGTAATCAACCGTAAAATCGGAGTCTCTCGTGCATCCGAGAAGCGCGACTCTTCCGAATTTCTTCATGCAGTCGAGCGCGCCGTTAAGACCTGCACCGACTCCAGTTACCTCGATTGCGACTGCCGCACCGCCCGAGGTGAGCTCCTTTACCTTCTCTGCGAAATTCTCTTCATAAGGGGAGAGCGCGTGATCCGCGCCAAGCTCGAGCGCTCTTGCTCTTCTTTCTGCTACGGGGTCTACCGCAATTATTGGGCAAGCTCCCGCCGCTCTCAGCAAAGTGACCGCGATAAGTCCGAGTATTCCAAGTCCCATAACGAGCGCGCTTTCACCAAATTCAAGTCGGGTCTTTCTTATCGCCGCCGCGGGGAATGTCGCTATATGAACGAGCGCCGCCGCCTCGTAGCTAACCGTGTCCGGAAGCTTATACACCCTGTTTTCTTTAACTACGCATTCGGTAGAATGGTGTGACCAAGAGAGCGCGACTCTGTCGCCGACCTTAACTCTCGTAACGTTACTGCCAACCTCGGTAACAACGCCCGAAGCACTGTATCCGACGCGCCTCGGGAATATGGCAACGTCGCTTTTCGGGGCGTAAATGCTGGTGTTCGTGTCACCCGTAAGATTTGCTCTTTCCGTGCCTGCGCTTATCGCGGTGCGCTCGATCTTCACGCGTACGTCAATCTCGGAAAGACTCTGCGCCTCTTCTTCGATAAGCTCTGCGGTATTGAGCTTTGTAAATAATATTGATTTTCTCATAAAATAATACTCCTTACCGGTAGTA
>JAZLEH010000316.1:0-12064 GCA_045615165.1 Eubacteriales bacterium
CCTTCGGCAAAAGTGAAGTTATGCGTAACATAGTGAAGTTTGTGCTTCGCACAAGTGAAGTTAAATTTGCCACTTCGCCGATAGGCGAAACTTCACTCACGAAGTGAACTTCACTATCGAAGATAACTTCACTTGCCCTTAGGGCAAACTTAGTTAGCGTGATTTGTCCGTTAAGGACATCACGCTAACGCGTGGTTTTTTTCTTATATCAGAGTACGCTCTGTCGGTATTTTCCCGGTGTTGTTCCAAGTTCTTTTTTAAAGACTCGCGAGAAATACTGCAATGACGCAAATCCGCTCTGTACCGCGCATTCCTCTAATGATAAAAAGGGATATTCCATAAGCTTTTTGGCATTATTCAGTCTTAGCGAAGTAAGAAATTTTATCGGAGATACTCCTTTTTCCGTTTTGAAAAGCTTACGGAAATAAACCTCGCTGATACCGTATCGGCTTGCAACTATCGGAATACTAAGCTCGCTGTCATTAAAGTTTTCTTGCATAAAACGTTCGGCATCCGATACGATGCGCTTTGAATTTTTGGGAAGATACACGCGCTCAGTCGATTTTTGAAGAGTGCTTAAAATGGAGTATATAATCGACATACATTCAGCATTGCCGCCTCTTTTAGCCGTTTTAAATACGTTTAACAACTTAACAAACGAGCTGTTTATATTACCCAGGTATTCCCTCGGATAAAGCGCGGCAGATGCGTTTTTTCCATCGAATTCAAAATCGCAGAAAATAAACTCGCAAAACTCCGACGTAATGTACATTGAATATACGGAATTGCACGGAAGATAGAATACGTCGCCTTCGCGAGCGGTAAATTCCAAACCGCTGTCGAAGCGGTATTCACACCGCCCCGAAAGAAAGTAAACGAAAGCGTCACTGCGCCTGCCGTTGACCAAAAGGTTCTTATGATGTTTGGTATTTTTGCCTTTTATTACCGAAATTAGGCTTTTTATAATTAAATTTTCTTCCGATATATCAATAGTCTTCATAGAAACGAACCACCTTTTATATCGATAATATCACTTTTTTAATTAAAAATCAAGGAAAAGTAAACATTTTGTTTCGAAAAATATAATTTAACCGATAAATATCATTTACAACCCACACTCCTCGTGATATAATGAAAACGAAAGGAAGTGATTTTATGTCTTATTTAAATACTGAATTTTCAAAGCTTTACGAGGCTCATTTAAACAATATCGAGGATGACGCTATTAAAAGCGAAGTTCCGATTATGATATGGCTTCTTGACAACTGCAATATAGAAATACCGAAAACCAGCCGATTTTTCTGCAAGGTCGATATAGACGATATTCGCCACGAAACTATAAAAAATCGAAGAATAAAAGTGTCTCGCGATGCGATGGAAACCGAGCTTTATAAAAACACAGAGACCCTTGCATACACCGCAACACACGATTTCGGTCACACGAGCGCCGCTTGGGAGAGCGTTATTTCTCTCGGAATTTTCGGTCTGCGAAATCGAATAGCTGAATATTCGCAAAAGAACATAAATCCCGCATCTCGCGATTTTTATTCCGCGCTTATATCGGTTTACGATGCCGCGCTTAGATTCATTCTTCGCGTTGCCGATAAGGCATCATCCGTCGGGCGCGAGGATATGGCAGATGGGCTTCGAGCTCTTGCAACTCGCCAACCGGAAACACTTAGCGAGGCTATGCAAACCTCGATTATCTATTATACGCTTCAGCACTTCTTTGACGGCTCCCCTCTTCGCACACTCGGTCGACTTGATAAGCTGTTCTATCCCTATTATCTCAAAGAGGATAAGGATGAGGCTATCAGCTTACTCCGAGATTATATGAGCGAAATAGATGATCTGGAAGCGGATGCAAACATTCCGTTTGCTCTCGGCGGCACGGACGTAGAAGGCAAAAGCTCCGTTAATGAGCTTTCATACCTATTTCTCGATATTTATGGAGAAATTGCTACAAAAAACACGAAAATACACCTCCTCATCGCAGATAGCACTCCGCGCGATATTATCGAAAAGGCGTTTCGCCTTGTTCGTAGCGGTCATAACAGTATCGTTTTTATGTCAGACAAAAAAATTATCGAAGCGCTGATCAAGCAGGGCGCAGAGCCCTTGGATGCCGCAAGATATCACGTTGTCGGATGCTATGAATGCGGAGCGGAGGGCGAGTTGACCTGCTCCTGCAATGCCAGGGTCAATATCCCCAAGGCGCTTGAGCTTGCCCTTTTCGACGGAATTGATATTCTCTCGGGTAGAAAATTAGGTTTATCGCCCGAAAGAGAGCTTCTCACCTTTGAGGACGTTGTCTATGAGTTTGAAAGACAGCTCAAGCACCTTGCCTCCTGTGCGATGCGCCTTACCGATCTCTATGAAGAAAAATATTCAAAAATCCACTGCGCTCCCTTCCTCTCGGGAACTTACGTATCCGCTCTTGAAAAGGGCCGCGACCTTTACGGATCATATTCCGCGAAATATAACAATTCATCTTTGAACGCGGTAGGACTTGCAACCGCGACCGATTCACTCGCCGCAATAAAAAAGGCTGTTTTTGAGGATAAAATCATAACCCTCGAAAGATTCAAGGAAATTTTGCGCACCGATTACGAGGGTGAGGAGTATCTTCGTCTGCTTATAAAAAATAAATATCCCAAGTACGGAAGGGGCGATGAGCGCACCGACAGTATAGCAAGGGATATTGTAAATACCCTTGCCTCCGCAGTTAGCAGAAAACCGAACGCTAAGGGAGGCAACTACCGCCTTGGAATCTTTTCTATAAATTGGCGTTGGTCGATAGGTGCGAAAACTGCGGCATCCGCCGACGGTAGACATGCGGGAGAAACTCTTTCGCAAAACGCAAGCGCCAACTTCGGTCAAGATACCGAGGGTGCAACAATGCATCTTCTTTCAGCTTCACGAATTGACACAACGAACACGCCGAACGGAACTATCGTTGATATTGACCTTCACTCCTCTGCCGTTAGCGGTGACAACGGAATAAACGCACTCGCAACAAGCTTAAAAACTTATTTTGATCTTGGCGGTTTTGCCGTTCACTACAACGTTCTTGATACCAATATTTTAAACGACGCAAAGCTCCACCCTGAAAAATACCCCAATCTTCAGGTCAGACTCTGTGGTTGGAACGTTCTGTTTTCCTCATTAAGCGAAAAAGAAAAAGACGAGTTTATAGCGAGGGCTATTCGATGAACGGTATGATTTCCGGAATCAAAAGAATGGAAGTTCACGACGGTGACGGGCTTAGAACGACCGTGTTTTTCAAGGGTTGCCCGTTGCGCTGTCTGTGGTGTCATAACCCCGAGAGCCTTTCATTTGAACCTCAAATTGCCCATTTCAAGCATAAATGTATTTCCTGCGGCGCTTGCGGCGGCGCAAGAAATGCGAAAGCCGCAGAGGCTTGCCCTATCGGCGCGTTGTGGCTCTACGGCGAGCAATACGACATTGGTGAGCTTGTAGATTTGGTGTGCCGTGACGAGCCGTTCTTCAAAAACGGCGGCGGTGTTACTCTTTCCGGCGGAGAATGCCTCGCACAGCCGCAGTTTGCCGTTGCGTTAGCAAAAGCTTTTTACGAGCGAGGCATCAGCGTGTTTATCGACACCTGTGGCTTCGTGAAGCGTGAAGTTCTTGAAGAGATAATTCCCTATACCGATAAATTCCTTTACGACGTTAAGGCGATCGATCCCGCGGTACATAAAAAATGCACGGGAAAGGATCACGCCTTGATACTTGATAATCTGAAATTCCTTTGCGATCGCGGGTGCAAGATCGAGATACGCTACCCACTCGTCAAGGGATATAACGACGGCGAGTGCGACGAGATTGGAAAAACGCTTTCAAAAATGCAAGGAATAACTCGTATAAAGGTTTTGCGCTATCATTCCTTTTCCGCATCAAGATACGAAGCGCTCAATATGCCTAATACGCTTCCTACGGTTGAGACCACCGAAGAGGACGTTAACACAGCAGTGTCAACGTTGCGTTCCTACGGTCTCGACGCAATAAACGGAATGAACGAAAATTGAAGGATTGCTGAATCATACGAAAAGCGCTTGAGCAGCGACCAATAATAACGCGGACCTTCCCGCTTTACCTAAAAAAGGACCTCGCCCTGATTTCGGGTGAGGTCCTACGTATTTATACCAATTTATTTTTCTTTATAATGCTAATGAATTTCTTTGCCATTCTAAAGAAGCCGAGGTCGTTCGGATGAACTCCGTCAACGGTACAGTCCTCTCTGCATTCACCTTTTAGCAAGTCCCTACCGTCGATAAAATACACGTTCCCGTCCCCTGCCGCTCTAGCCTTTTCATAGCTTTCAATTACTATCTTACGTCGCTCTACGTTTTCCTTCTGCGTTTTCACGTAATACGAGCATATATAATAGTCGTGCTTGCTGACCATAATTATCGGCATATCCGGGCGAAGGCGGCGAATGGTTTCATAGAACGGATAATGCGTTTGGCGAAGAAACTCGGGAGTCGGAGCATTGTGATCGTATTCCATAATTAAAAGCGAAGCGTCTATGCTTCCTATAAACTCTGCCATTTCCTGCTCACCGCGAGCATTTCCCGAAAAACCGAGATTAACGAAATCCGCGTCAAAATATCTTGAAACGAAGTGCGAAACCGCGTTTCCCGGCTTATTTGCGGATGCTCCCTGAACGTGCGATCCACCGTAAAACACGATCGGCTTTTTCACCGTATATTCCTTGCCGTGACCGAGAGTAGCGCTCTTCTGAAGACCGATCTCAACTCCTTCAACGAGATTATAAAGGGGGAAATTGATCGTAATATTTCTATGCTTTCTTCCGCCGGGGAGCATTATTATTCCCTGCCACACCTCATCGAAATCAAACGGCGGGATGAACATTTTATAAAACTTGCTTTCCTTTTCGCCGTCGATATAAAGATCAAAGCCTGCGCTTCCTGCATAATTCATATTTCTCAGGTGAATTTCGGGCATTTTAACGCGGATCGCGATGTATTTTGAGTTCGTGGAGAATCTTACCCTACCGCCCGCGGTATTTCTTCCGAAGTACTGCATACCTGCGCCTATTGAGTCGCAGACAGTCAGCGGAACTCTGTGAAATTCGCTCGTGTTTTTCGGATCTATAAGACCGTAAATATCGAATTCCTCACGCGATCTTATATCATAAAAAACGCAATCCTTTTCCTTGATCGTGGCATTCGACTTTAGGTTTTTATCAAGCTGCTCAACGTATTCGGTGTAATTCATAAAAAATCCTTGTCCTAAAAATTATAATGCAAATCAAATATTAAAGCTCCTTGACCTTTCCCTTCAAATATCTTGCGTACACTATTATAAACACGGTAGTGTGTAGCACGAAGGCGATAAACCAGGACACGGTATAACAGAGGTAAACGTTTAGAATAGTATGATTTTTAGCATCGAGTATCGGATAAACGAACCAAAGCCAGGCGATCCTGAATACGAGGTCTGTACACATATTGCAGATCATCGTTACAGATGAGTGACCAAAGGCTTGTATCGTGTTCGTAAATATAGAAGCTAAGGCTGCAATTGGATAAAACAAAATAACACACTTCATCCTTTTTACGGCAACGCTGACCGCAACGGCATCATTAGGCAGATAAATGCCGAGAATTGGATTGCGGAAAAGAAATATACTCTGTGTCAAAAGGACGCTGATCGTTACGGATATGATAGCGCAATAAAGAATCGACTTTTGCACTCTTTTCTTATTCCCTGCTCCAACGTTCTGACCAACGAACGGAACGACCGCAGAGCTGAAGCCTGCGCAAAAGCTTCCCATAAAGCCCTCAAGCGTGTTTGCGGCAGAATTTCCCGCTACGGCTTCAACTCCGTACGAATTTATTGCCGAGCTTATTGGAATTCCGGATAAAGAATATAGCGCGGTATTGAACGCGCAAGGGCCGCCGATTTTTAATATATTCCAAAGCTCCCTGAAGCTGAATGATATTTTCCCGAATTTAAACGAGCAATCCCCTTTTATCCGCGAAAGATGCACAAGCGTTAAAACCGCGCTAAGATATTGCGAAGCAACTGTTGCGATCGCAACTGCGGCGACCTTTTGCTCCATAAGCAAGCAGAGAAGCAGATTTAATCCGACGTTGAGTATTCCCGAAAGCACGATATAAAGAAACGGCCTTTGTGAGTCGCCCGTCGTTCTGATTACCGAAACACCGAAATTATATATCATCAACGCGGGAATTCCAAGCACGTAGATGCGCAAATATAACAATGCCCCGTCAAAGCACTCAGCAGGACATCCCATAAGGATAAGCATTGGCTTCGAAAGTGAAAAGCACAGCACCGCAACGAGTAACGATAGCACGATCGATGAAACCATAGCCGTGCTGACTATCTTAGGCGCTCTTTCACCGTTTCTTTGACCAAGACATCTTGCAAGAACCGTACTGACTCCCGCACTAAGACCTACAAAGCTCGTAACTAAAAGAGTTATAATAACCGACGTTGCACCAACTGATGCGACCGCTTTTTCATCCGCCATATTTCCAACAACCGCTAAATCCACGGCGTTGAAGGCAACCTGAATAAACGAGCCGAGTATGATCGGTATTGCATAAACAAGAATTGATTGAAAAATAGGTCCGCCGGTAATGTCGACCTGCTTATTTTTTAACATAAGCACCCCAAAACGTATTGAATTTTATTATCTTCGTTAATGGTTTTTGCGTAAAATTTTATCCTTGAATTGCTTTAATTAAAGCTTAAGCACCCAGTCTTCGGCGGGAGCGGTTAAAACGCCCGATGCCGATGAACAGTTTGGAAGCGGCGTATTAATATTTTTATCGAGTGCGAGCAAAACGACGCCCGTTTTGCAGTTTTGCGTAACGTTACTGATCCAAAGATCTGAAACGGGATGTCTGAACATAAGCGCTTGCTCGGTTGAATTGGATATTACGTTCTCAATACGGATCTGACTTATATCGCCCTCTTTGAAATTCTTAATATACCTTCCAACGTAGTACGCACCGATGATATTAAGGCGCTTGGGCTTAATAACGGGATTATCGTCAAACACTCCGTTTATATATACGCGATATATCTTGTGACCGTTGCTTGATAAAAACGCAACGGCTTCACTGTAATCCGTCGTTGCCGAATGAACGTTCGAAATAAACACGTCGTGAATATGTCGCTCTTCAATACTTTCGCCAAGCGGGATAAGATAGTTAGACGGAATAAGCGGAAAAACGTACTGATTATCGGGATATTCGCAATATTCTCCGCCCGAATTAAGCGCGATCGTATCATCAGAGGTTGAACCCTTGATATTTTCAATAACGATTCTGCTGCAACCGATACGAAGATTTATTCCGTCGCCGTTTTTGCAATAGGAATAAAATTCAAGATCGTGAAGACGTCCGTTTTTAGAGCGCTCAACCGTAACCGTCCAGCTTCTTATCTTTTGGAATTTGAACCCCGCGATCTCAAATCCGTCGCAACGGGTAATAAATATCAAAAATCCGCGCCAGCCCCAATAATCTCCGACCATATCCTGCTCTTCTTTGTAAAATGGATGGAGCATTCTTTGATGCCTGTCAGGTCCTTCGAGCGTTGCGCCGTTCTTGCCGATAATGCGAACGTTATGGCTTTTATCAATAGAAAGAGGATATCCAAACGGATCGTCCGGGTTAAGGGTCACCGTCTTCGGTCTGAAAATATTATCGAATACGAAATCCTTCTCCTTGATCAAAACTCCGTCAACGACGACCTTAATACCCGACGGAAGCTCGATTGCCCTGTCGATATACCAATCCTTTGAATCTATCAAAAGATTATTTGCGTGGCAATCCATAGCGTACGATATCGCTTCATCTATCGTATCGCTATCGCTTTTCGCCTCGGCTGCGAAGTCAATGGCACGAACGAAAATTTCACCGTCGTATATAATGGTTTTGGGAATAAGCATTTTGCTTTTCTCCTTGATCTGTAAATTGTAATATTATATGCTCCCCGTCCGTTTTTCGGAAAACGATCTCACATATATCGGAGATCACGGAGTAAAGAGGCTCTGCGCGCAACGGCACATTTTATCAAAGCATCCTTCCATCCGTGATCCTTATTTCAAAAATATTTCGGCTTAAAATTAATTAAATTTAAAGGTTTTAGTGTTCTCGTGAGCTGTTCCGATATAATACTCGTCCTCCCCCTCGCCGTAAATGAACTTAGTTTCGGCGAAGAACGAATCGGGATCGTCATCATAAGGAAGCTTGAAAAGATATCCCGCCTCGTTGTTGGTTATCTTAATATATTCGGGCTTGCCCGTCGGGTTATCGTTGGTGAAATCATCCTCGAGCACGGTCCATGTATGATTAATGTTTCTTATAAGCGGCGTGGAATAGGTCTTTTCACGATGCATATACTTATCTTTATATCTGTTCATAACGTCGATCTCATAACCGGGACCAACGTCCTCTCCGGTAGCGCGCTTAAGTATTCTGAGGTTGTTTATCTCAAAATTAGGAATATAGCACTTATATCCGTAGTTCCAGTTGCTGAATGCGTGCATAAAGATCCAGAAATCGTCGTTGATATGCGCCGTAACGTTATCGAGAGTTACGCTACCCTCCCAGGTGCATCCATAATCTCCGCGCATATAAATAAGCGGTGAGTCAACGTTACCGTTATCGGTTGAATACCAATGAGTGTTTTTAACGGTGAAATCGCCCTTACCCGTAATTGCGAAGAACGTGAGACAAGAATCTATAATTTTTCCGTTATAAAGACCGCAGTGCGCGTCAAAGCGTGAAAGCTTAGAATTTATATAGGTCATATTCTTGCAGAAGTTAGTTCCGCCAACGCCCCAACAATGTCTTATTCTCGTTCCGTTTATGTCGTTCCAGCGCATTGAAAGGTCGCCCTTTTCCCACTCGGCAGGATTGCCCTCTGCATCGATCCAGAAATTGGACTGAACGCAGGAGTCAAAGGTGATCTTATTGACGAGGTTTCCGCTAAGATCATAAGTTCCCTGAATCCTATAATATCTTCTTCCCTGCATTACGCAATTTTTGAAAGTGATCTCGTTAGCCTCAAGTCCCGAGAAAAATCCGGCGTAGTGCGGGCCGAGGAAGCCCGCTCTATGCTCGTCAGGCGTGAATTCACCTACTACCACGTGGCGAACTCCGTCAACGACGGTGTGTGATCTATTAACGCACATACCTCTTGCGTAATAGCTTGCATCTCTCTTAACGGTCGTTCCATCTTCCTGCGTAATATAAGTTCTCGCGTTAACGCGGCAAGCTCTTGTGGTTACGGTAGTACCCTTGATGGTTATCGGCTTTATATCGTCTCTGATTATATCCACGCGAGTGATCTCTTCGTAGTCAAACATAAAGGGAGTCGAGGGATCTATTTTTCCGTTTTCATCAACTACGATAAGCTCGTGCTGAGCTGAACCGGGGTTACCGCTTCCTCTCTTCTCATACGCCTTACCCGAGCGACGATAAACCTCGTGATTTGAATTATAAATTACGAGCATCGCGGGATAACCGAGACCGAGATCTATATGAGTCGTTCCGTATTTTTCACCGATCGAGCCAAGCGCGCGAAGCTTCTTTGCATCCTCCTCGTTATCGAGAGTCATGATCTTTTTTTCATAGTCGGACGATACGTAAAACATGTGCGTGCAAGCTCTGCGAGTGCCGTCAAAATAATCAATATCAGAGTCGTCGATGATTATTTCAGCTCCCGTCCAATCAACGTCCGTGCAAACCCTGATTGAAGAAACGACGCCGTCAACGAGCGTGTCGTGAAGATAATACGTTGCTCCTTCCTTAGCCTTTACGGGGAGCTTATTTTCATTAGCGTAGGCGTGCGCATCTCTGAACGCGATGAAATCATCGGTAACTCCGTCACCCTTCGCGCCAAAATCCTCATAGAATACGACCTTCTTTTCCATTTTAGTTCTCCTTTTACCGCGCTTGCGGCTCATTTTTAGCGTTATATAAAACGAAATCATTAACTCACGAATAAATCCTGTGAGTTTACCCCATTATAGCACAATAAGCAAGAAATATCAATAGATTTTCTTACATATTATGTAAGAATTAAAAGCAAATTTATTTTCGTTTTATATTGACTTTTCACTCGCCTTGATGTATTATAATCCTTGTAAGCGATCACTTCAATCTAAATAAGCTTATCGGGTGAATATATGAGCACAAATATAAGGATCAAAAACTACATTGAAGAAAAATGGGCAGGAACCGTCCGTTACGTAAAAGAGGACACCGACACCCTTATCGGTATGCCGTATCCCTATTCGGTATCCGGATTTGGCGAGGTTTTTCAGGAGATGTATTATTGGGGCACTTATTTCACAAATAACGGTCTTATCCTCTCGGGAAGAGTCGATCAGGCAAAGAACAACGTCGACAATATGACGTATCTCGTCGAGCGCTTTGGCTTCGTACCGAACGCAAACCGCACTTGGGGACTTACTCGCTCTCAGCCTCCGTTTTTATCCGAAATGGTCAAGGACGTCTACGAGGTAACGAGGGATAAGGAATGGCTTATTACCTGCTATAAGACTCTGAAAAAAGAATATAATTTCTGGCAGACCGAGCGAATCACCGAATGCGGACTCAACCGTTATTTCGGTCATTACCCCGATACCGCCTTCTTATGCGGAAGACTTACGACGAGGCTTAAGATCGATTACCCGACCGACGAAGCGCTCGTAAACGAATATGCAAACGCGTTCCACGCAGGATGCGAAAGCGGATGGGATTTCTCCAGCCGTTGCGGAATTATGCAGCACCACCATGCGTGGCTCTGCCTTAACTCTCTTCTCTACGGCGTAGAGAAAAATATGGAGTATTTTTCAACAGAACTCGGAGCGGGTGAGGAAGCCCTCTGGTATGATAGAGCCGAAAAGCGCAAGGCTCTTATAAACGAGCTTATGTGGAACGAATCTGTCGGCGCATTCTGCGACTATAATTTCGTAGAAAAAAGAACGCGCGATTTTATCTCTCTCGCTATGCTCTACCCCCTCTTCACCGGTCTTGCAACTAAGGAGCAAGCCGAGAAAACTCTCAAAAGCCTCCCGAAAATAGAGCTTAAATACGGACTTACAAGCACCGAGCTGAGAGACGATCTTTTCTGTGCGCAATGGGATCATCCGCACGTATGGCCTCCCCTTCAGCTGATCGCGATAAAGGCGCTTCTTAAATACGGCTACGAATCTGACGCAAAAAGAATAGCGGAAAAATATCTTGCCGTAGCCGAGCTTAATTTTGAAAAGCACGAGAGGCTCTGGGAAAAATATAACGGCATCGACGGCGAAATATCCGTAACCAAGGAATACGTAACTCCACCTATGATGGGCTGGAGCGCCGCAGTCTATCTTTACTGCGACAAAATCAATCATTCAATATAAATTTAAGGCAGAGAACCTCTCGATTCTCTGCCTTTCGTATTACATTTTCTTAGTAACGTTCGGGAATGGATTCTTTCCTCTCGCAGGTATCGTTCCGTTAAGCACGTCAAACGCGTGTATCTGCGAATCGGGGGAATTATATCCGTATATCTTTCGCGGTATTCCCTTCATCCATGAAATCGCAAGCGGGTTACCGAAATGAACTAGCGCCTTAAGCTTGCCGGGAGCTGCGAGCGCCTCAATAACCTTTTCAATACGCTTGGTAAGCTCGTCCGAGCCCATATACGCAGAAGTCGTGCAGAAGGTAACCATTACGACGTCCTCGTATTTAGTTGCGGTATTAAGCACGTTCTCGTTTTCTATTCTCCTCGGGAACTCGTGCATCGTGAAAATGTCGTCGTTCGGGAAGCGCTCCTTGATCGCCTTGATCACTCTGTTTGCGTTATACCATTCGCCAAGCGAGATCTCCGCTCCCACGTCCCCCTCTACGAAGTCCATAGGAGTAAGCACTACGAAGAGCTTTTTGCCCTCGGTGCTTATAGCGGGAGTAAAGCCCTCCTCGCAATCCGCGCTAATGCAATCGCGGGATATATTCTTGATTATCTCTTCAACGTTTTCGGGTACGGGATAAGG
>JAZLEH010000317.1:0-2897 GCA_045615165.1 Eubacteriales bacterium
ACCGTTCTCACCCGAAAGATTATCGATATCATATCCTACGGTGAGGGTCAGCTTATCGGTTACGAGTCCGCGCTCAACGAGATCGAGGGAGAGCGCGTCACACATCTCGCGAACGATAAGCTTCGCTTTATCAAACTCATAAGGACAATGAAGCACCTGACCCGAGCCGATACTGTTTTCGGAGGGCTTATAGGATTTTATGTCCTGCATAGTACAGCTCTCGCACCCCCACGCGTGGTCAATAAGAAGCTCGGCGTTAACGCCGAAGAGCTTGTAGAGACGATCCTCGTTATAATAAGAATGATCGTCACCAACAGAGCAACGGGCGACGTCGCCCATAGTGTAGAGTCCGTTTTTTTCAAGAGTTGCGGCGTAGCCCTTTCCGACTCTCCAAAAGTCAGTTAAGGGTGTATGATCCCATAGATTTTCACGGTAGGAAAGCTCGTCAAGCTCGGCGATCCTCACGCCGTCCGAATCAGGCTTAATCTTCTTTGCGACGATATCCATTGCAACCTTACAAAGATAAAGATTAGTTCCTATTCCTGCGGTTGCGGTTATTCCCGTTTCATCAAGGATCTCTTTTATAAGCATTTTAACAAATTCGCGCGCGGAGAGCCCTGAATGTCTCAAATACGCGCCGATATCCATAAACACCTCGTCTATTGAATAAACGTGGATATCCTCGGGCGCTACGTGGCGAAGATAGACGTTATATATCCTCGCGCTATATTTCATATAAAGCGCCATTCGCGGAGGTGCGGCGATATAATCAAGCTCGAGGGTTGGGTCTCTTTCAAGATCGTCGGAGAAAACCGAGCTTCCCGAAAGCTTGCCGGTCGGAGAATTACGGCGGCGCTCGGAATTGACCTCGCGCACCCTGGTCACGACCTCAAAAAGACGCGCTCTTCCGGGGATACCGTGCTTTTTAAGCGAGGGGGAGACGGCGAGGCATATCGTTTTCTCCGTCCTTGCTCTGTCGGCAACGACGAGATTCGTATTAAGCGGATCAAGTCCGCGCTCAATGCATTCGACCGATGCATAAAACGATTTTAAATCTATCGCGACGAAAACGCTTTTCACATCCTCATCCCCCTTTCCTTTTCCTTGCTATACTATTTTACCACATTCAGTGTACGATTATCAAGACAGTTAAAAGTTTTTTAAAAGCTATTGATTTTGCCCTCCATAAAAGCTATAATATATTTATAGATAAACTAAGGGGTTAGGATATGAAAATAACCGATCTGTTAATAAAAGACACCTTGTCGCTTTCCTTTGAGGTTTTCCCGCCCAAGACGGAAACGCTCTTTGAGAGTGTGAAAAGCGCGACGGAGGAGATTGCAAAGCTTAAGCCGTCGTTTATGAGCGTTACATACGGAGCAGGCGGCGGAACGAGCAAATATACGCTTGATATTGCAAAAAATATAAAAGACCTTTACGGAGTTCCGACTCTTGCGCACCTTACCTGCGTTTCCTCAACGAAGGAGACGGTAAAGGAGAAGATCGAGGAAATAAAGTCGTACGGAATACAGAACGTTATGGCGCTTCGCGGCGATATTCCCGAGAGCATGAAAAACGACGACCGATCGACTTGGGATTACTCACACGCGGTAGACCTTGTACGTGAGCTTCGTGAGGCGGGAGCCGACTTCTGCATCGGCGGCGCTTGCTACCCCGAGGTTCATCCCGAAAGCGTAAATCAGAAGGACGATATCAAAAGGCTGAAGGAAAAGGTTGACGCGGGATGCGACTTCCTTACGACACAGATGTTCTTTGATAACAATCTTCTTTATAATTTCCTTTATAAGATACGCGAGGCGGGAATCACAGTTCCCGTTATTCCCGGCATAATGCCTATTACGAACGCATCGCAGATCGAGAGGGCGATAAAGCTTTCCGGATCGTTTATGCCGAGGAGATTTGCAAACCTCGTTGATAAATTCGGTTCTGACCCGGCGGCAATGAAGCAGGCGGGAATCGCATACGCGACCGATCAGATAATCGACCTTTACGCAAACAATATAAAGAACGTTCACGTTTATTCAATGAACAAGCCCGACGTTGCCGAGAAGATACAGGCAAATCTCTCCGACATTCTCGGAAAATAACGGCGAAAACAAATCGCCTTGCAGACAAAGGTGAAGAATAATATGAATTTTAAAAGTTACTTAAAGAACAACACCGTATATCTTGACGGCGGTATGGGTACTCTTCTTCAAAAGAAAGGACTTAAGCCCGGCGAACAGCCCGAAAGATGGAATATATCGCACCCCGAAGAGATCATCGAAATACACGAGGCGTACTATAACGCGGGATCGAACGTTATTGCGACGAACACCTTCGGAGCGAACGTATTAAAATATTCGCAGGACGAGCTAAGCGAAGTAATAAAAGCCGCATTTAAGAATGCAAACGAGGCAAAAAAGCGCTCTGTCAGCGCGCAGGAAAAGTTTATTGCGCTCGACGTTGGACCTACGGGGAAGCTCCTTGCGCCTTACGGCGACCTTGACTTTGAGGATGCGGTAAGCATCTTCAAAAAGACGATAGAAATAGGCGTTGAGTGCGGTTGCGATCTCATCCTTATCGAGACGATGAACGACAGCTACGAGACGAAGGCGGCGCTTCTTGCCGCAAAGGAGACCACCTCCCTTCCCGTTATCGTTACGAACGCTTACGGCGCTGACGGAAAGCTTATGACCGGCGCATCACCCGAGGCGATGGTTGCGCTTCTCGAGGGAATGGGCGCATCTGCAATCGGTGCAAACTGCTCGTTTGGCCCGGAGGCGCTGAGACCCGTGATAGAAAGGATGCTCGCCGTAGCATCCGTGCCGGTGGTGCTTAAGCCGAATGCAGGTCTTCCGAAAGAAGAAAACGGATGCACCTATTTCGACGTTACG
>JAZLEH010000318.1:0-2497 GCA_045615165.1 Eubacteriales bacterium
TCAGTCGGAGAAGTGCTACGATCAGATCGAGAAGGGCTGGACCTGCGAGATGATGAGAAACTGCCTCGCCTTCGATATGGAGATAGAGCAGATCTATATAGCAGGCAGCTTCGGCGCGCGCCTCGCTGACGAGCCCACCGAGCTCGAGCGAGATGCCTACCGCACCGGTAAAACGCCGGTAATCACCACCGCACCGACCGAGGTCGATATCGCATGCCTTGACGCTTCGGGTTATCCCGAATTCTCGGGCAGTCTTACCCTCTCGCGCACCTTTAACCTCGCCGACCCCCGCGCCCGTGTTAAATTAAAGGGTAGAGGAATCAACTCCATCCACCTGAAGGTCAACGGTAAAGAGGTCGCCACCAGAATGTGGGCGCCCTACGAGGTCGATATATCCGACTATCTCGTTGTGGGCGACAACGAGCTTGAGCTCACCCTCCTCGGCAACCTCCGCAATATGCAGGGTCCCTTCCATCTGAAGGAGGGTGAATCCTACGCCGTCAATCCCTGGCGCTTCTACCGCGAGTACAACATCATCGCCGCAGGTGCGGCAGGCGCAGGCGATAAGAACCGCCACGATATACTAGCTCACTGGGACGACGGAATTTGTCTCGTCCATTACGGCATTGAGGTATAAATTGTGTAATACTGCGTTGTTCCTGTCAATGAAACTTGAGGAATAAAAATCAAATCAACAAAAAAAGGAGAGCCTCGGCTCTCCTTTTTCGATTACTTATTGTCGTTTTCCTTGGAAATATGCTTGAGGTATGCGTTAATGAAGCCGTCGATCTCGCCGTCCATTACCGCGTCGATGTTACCCTCCTCGTATCCGGTTCGGGTGTCCTTCGCGAGAGTGTAGGGCATAAATACGTAGCTTCGGATCTGGCTGCCCCACTCGATGTTCGCCTTGTTGCCCTGGATGTCCTCGATACGGTCGAGCTTCTCACGAAGCTTGATCTCCATGAGCTTTGCACGGAGCATCTTCATCGCCGTCTCCTTGTTCTGAAGCTGGCTACGCTCGGTCTGACATCCGACAACGATCCCGGTGGGCTTATGCACGATTCGTATTGCCGAGTCGGTCTTGTTGATGTGCTGTACGCCCGCGCCGCTTGAACGGTGCGCGGTAACCTCGATATCCTCGTCGCGGATAACTATCGAATCGTCATCCTCAAACTCGGGCATAACCTCAACCGATGCAAACGAGGTGTGTCTGCGTCCCGAAGAGTCGAAGGGAGAAATTCTTACGAGGCGGTGTACGCCGTTCTCACTCTTGAGGTATCCGTAAGCGTTCATTCCCTCGATCATAATAGTCGCTGACTTGATTCCCGCTTCATCGCCGTCAAGCCAGTCGATAAGCTTAACGTTGAATCCGTGCGCCTCGCCCCATCTGGTGTAAAGACGGTAAAGCATTGAAGCCCAGTCCTGCGCTTCGGTTCCACCCGCACCGGGGTGAAGCGAAAGAATCGCGTTATTCTTATCGTAAGGACCGGAGAGGAGAACCTCGATTCTCTTCTTCTCAGCCTCCGATTCAATATATTCCGTCTCGGAAACGACCTCTTCGACCGATCCCTCGTCGTTTTCCTCTATCGCCATTTCGCAAAGGGTAAGGGTGTCCTCAAGCTTTGCGTTAAGCTCCTCGTAGCTTTCAACCTTGGTTTTAAGCTGCTTTATTTCCTGAAGCTTCTTTGAGGATTTTTCCGCATCATTCCAGAAATCCTGAACCATTGTTTCTCTTTCAAGGTCGGCGGCTCTTTCCTTCGCCTCATCTATGCGAAGCTGGTTGCCAAGCTCTGAGAGAACATCTCCAAGCTCGATAAGCTTTCTTTTCGCTTCTTCAAGCGCAACGATCATCTTGTTACTCTCTTTCCGCGCATTGAAAAATGCGCATAATATCTCATTATAAATTTTATCTAATATATCATATCACAAAAAAATCCAAATGTAAATACCCAAACCGAAAAAACACTGCTATAACTTTTAGGTTATAACCTTATAACTAAATTAGATATTGATTATTAGCTTTATATATGTTAAAATAGTATAAAAGCATTTTCGGAGGTTGTTATGAGAAAGCTTAATAAGATTTTTGCGTTGCTTCTCGTTCTGATGCTCGCCGTCACAGTCACGTCCTGTCAGGACGGAGCTTGCACCGCGTGCGTTGACGCGGATAAAAATGCAATTTGCGATGAATGCGGCGAGGCGATAGCCTGCACGTCCTGCATCGATATGGACAAAAACGCGAAGTGCGACGTTTGCGGTAAGGACGTAGCCCACACCGTATGCTTCGACGATAATAAGGACGCAAAGTGCGATATATGTGATGGCGCCGTTGCGTGCGCTTCGTGCGTTGACGTTGATAAGAACGCCAAATGCGATGTATGCGGAAAGGCGGTAGCCTGCACGAGCTGCGTCGATATAGATAAAAACGCAAAGTGTGACGATTGTAATAAGGACGTTCCCCTTGTCGGTCTCGGTACTGAGACCGTAGAGTCGATAT
>JAZLEH010000319.1:0-3506 GCA_045615165.1 Eubacteriales bacterium
GAGGATCAGATCGTCACGCGAGGGCATCCCTTGAACGAGGCGGTCATCGCCGCAAGGCGCGCCGACGTGGTCATCCTCTGCGTCGGAATCGACCCGACCCTTGAGGGTGAGGAAAACGCCGCAACGAATAACCGCAAGAACTTCGGTGACCGAGTTGACCTTGATCTTCCCGAAAGGCAGAGGGAGCTTATCGACCTCATCCTTGCCGAGGGTAAGCCCACGGTAGTTATCAACGTCAGCGGAAGCCCGATCAACCTCGATTTTGCAAAGAAGAGGGCAAACGCCGTCATTCAGGCGTTCTACCCCGGAGCTGAGGGCGGCAACGCAATAGCGGACGTTCTCTTCGGTAAGGTCTCCCCCTCAGGACGACTCCCCGTTACCTTCTATCGCTCGGTCGACGACCTGCCGCCGTTTGAGGATTATTCGATGGAAAACAGGACCTATAAATTCTTTAAGGGCGAACCCGTGTATGAATTCGGACACGGTCTTTCCTATTCGAGGGTCACTGAGCGCTGGCTTTCCGACGGCTCGTGCGAGCTTACGAACGACGGACCGTACGATACCGCATACTCTGTTCTCAAATTTGAATACTCACCGCATAAGCGCCTTGTCGGATTCAAGAAGGTATTTATTAAAAATGGCGAAAAAATAAAGGTAAATATTTCCGATTTTGAGTAGTATTTTACTTGACAAAACAAGAACTGTATGGTAAAATAGTATAGTGTTGTATAATTTGCGCGTATAATAACGCGTATAAATGCGAAAGAAACGGGGTGAGGCAATGAAAACGATAAGAGGAAAGTTCCTCGTTCTCATCATAGTCGGTTTCGTATGCCTTGCGACCGTGCTTTGCGCAGTCAGCTTGGTTATGACCCGTGATATCCTTCACGAGGACGCCGACGATATATTGAACGCGACTGCCGCTAAGGAGGCGAACGCGCTTAACAGAACTCTCCGCAACGCGAGCGAGGCGTCTCACGTTATCGAGACCTATCTTATCAGTGAGATAAAGGATCTTGACAGACTTCGCCTGAATAAGCAGCACCGCGAGTCGGTGACCAAGCTTGCAGGTGATATGTTCTATAACATCGCAAGGAATACCGAGGGTATTGAGGCGTTTTACGTCAGATACGAGCCATCCGTGCTTGGAAATCTCTCTCACCGCGCTCAGGCGGGCTTCTTCGTCACCTACGATGATGCAAAGAGGGATTACGTCAACCAGACGCCCACCAACCTCGAGCTTTACAGCCCCGACGATATGGGACACGTTGGCTGGTTCTACGAGGCGAAGCGCGCAGAGGATCCGATCTGGCTCGCACCCTATTATAACGAGAATACCGAGAGCTATATCATTTCCTACGTCGTTCCCCTCTATTGCGGCGACACCTTCTTCGGCGTCGTGGGCGTTGATATCAACTTCGCCGAGGTTACGGGAATCGTTGACTCGATCCGCGTTTATGAGAACGGCTACGCATACCTTACCGATTCAAACTCTAACGTTATCTACGAGCCGGGGGACACGGTAAAAAATGAGGTCAGCAGTGATCATTCAACGAGCGCGGGCGTCCTTCTTGATAACGGAATGAACCTCGTCGTTATCGCGAGCTACGACGATATTCAGGATGACTCAACCACCCTCTTCTTCACCATCGCGATAATCTCGCTTCTTTTGCTTATCCCCTTCATAATCATATGCGTGATCTTCACCAACAGAATGACTCTCCCCTTAAAGAACCTTACGAGCGCGGCGCGTCAGCTTGCCACGGGTGACACCTCAGTTCACCTGGAATGTGACACGAATGACGAGATCGGCGAGCTTTCGGGAGTATTTAACGAAACGGTTCTTAAGATCCGCGACTATATGACCTACGTAAACTCCCTCGCATATCGCGATGGTCTTACGGGTATAAAGAACAGAACCGCCTTCATCGAGGCGATCGCAAAGATGAATAAGAAGATCAGCGAAGCTCCCTATAACACCGCGTTCGGCGTTCTCCTGGCAGACGTTAACGGTCTTAAGAAGGCAAACGATATCTACGGTCACTCCGTCGGTAACCAGCTCCTTAAGGCGGTGAGCCAGGTGCTTTGCGATACCTTCAAGCGCAGCCCCGTGTTCCGTATCGGCGGCGACGAGTTCGTCGTTATACTTGAAAACGCGGATTACGCAAGGTATAAGACCCTTATCAAGGAGCTTGACGCCGCGTATATGCGCACCTTCATCGAGCTTGAAAACGATAAGCTTCCCGTTATGGTAGCGCGCGGTATTTCGATTTACTTCCCCGGCAACGATACCTGCTTCGACGACGTTTCGAAGCGCGCCGACCGCGAAATGTACGTCCATAAGGAGCTTATGAAGCGTAACACAGGCGAAATAAGATAATAAATAAAAAAGAGAGAGAACCGCTCTGATATGCACCTCCAAAAGTATCCAACTTTTGGGTTCACTTCACTCGGTTCTCTCTTTTTGCTTGGATATTTCTTCACGAAATCTCGCGCGCAAATGGCTAGGGAGTTTTTTGAGGACGCGCGGACAGTCGAGGACGCCTGTCCCTACAAGATACATTTCAACGCGGCGCATACAATACCTTTCTCCGAGAGAAAGGTGGCACGCGGATGCGTGACGAAAAGAGCCTGCGGATGATATGCACGGTTATCTTATGGAAACTATACGATACATTCGCATTCTCCCTCCGTCTTTTGCTTCGCAAAATCCACCTCCCTCCCGGAGGGAGGTCAATAACGAACAATCCACGAGGAACGATGTATCACATCCCCCCGTAGGGACAGGCGTCCTCGACTGTCCGTAAAATATAGCAAAAAGCGCAACGGGTAGCCCCGTTGCGCTTTAAATCAACCTTTTAACGTTAAATAAGCTCGTCGAGGCTGACTCCGAAGATCTCGGCGAAGCCCTTAAGCTCGATGTCTGTGACGAATCTTTTTCCGCACTCGATTCGCTGGATCGCGTTTTTATCAACGTCAATGCCGATCAACTGCATTCTGTCTGCAAGCCCTCTTTGCGAAAGCTTTGTGGGATACTCCAAACGAAGCCTGCGAATATTGTCGCCGCACAAATTGTTTCTGCCGTTATTCTTGTTCTTGAACATTCCGTAACCCCTCTTTGACATTCAGTGATTGACAAATTCATTATAATGTGATAGAATAAATTATATGACATTCACTAGATGTCAATGTGAGTTATTAATAACTATTGAGGGGATTTTTAGTATGGTTGGAATTATAAAAGAGGTCGATAAGCTCGGAAGAGTCGTGATCCCGAAGGAATTGCGTGAGCGATTCTGCCTTAATGAAAGCGTTGAAATAATTGCGACCGAAGAGGGAATAGTGTTACGCAATCCCGAGTATAAATTGGTTAAGATCCCAAAAGAGGAGCGATGAATCACACGCCCTGCAGGGACGCGCGGACAGTCGAGGACGCCTGTCCCTACAAGATGCATTTCAACGCGGCGCGAAACGAAGCATACCAATATATCAAACGATCCGTGAGG
>JAZLEH010000320.1:0-4261 GCA_045615165.1 Eubacteriales bacterium
GGTAGATTTTCGGGATATATTTCTCTCTCGGATAAGATGAGAGGTGAGTCGGAGTCCGCAATAAAATCGCTTCGCAAAACGGGGGTAAAAAAGCTCGTTATGCTATCGGGAGATAAGCGGGAAATTGCAGAAAAGGTCGGCGGCGCTCTCGGGTTTGACGAGATTTATTCCGAGCTTCTGCCCGAAAATAAGTACGATAAACTTGAAAATATAATCAATGAATCAAATGATGTAGTATACATCGGAGACGGCATTAACGACGCGCCCTCTCTCGCTCTTTCCGAGGTTGGAGTTGCGATGGGCGGCATCGGTCAGGACTCGGCGATCGAGGCGGCGGATATCGTTCTTATGACCGATGATCTTAACAGAATCCCCACGGCGGTGAAGATATCCAAACGCACCGTTCGCATTGCGCGAGAGAACATCGTCTTTGCGCTCGGAGTTAAGCTTGCGGTCCTGCTGCTCGGCGCTGTTGGAATTGCTGATATGTGGCTCGCCGTTTTTGCAGACGTGGGAGTCGCGGTGCTTGCGATACTTAATTCAATGCGCGCTCTCAGAAAAATAAAATGAACGGTAATTTTATGAAAGAATATTATATGTTTCACAAGCCGCGCGGGTGTATCACCGCGCGACGGGATGCGAGGCACGCGACCGTAATGGATTATTTTCCGGAGGATAAGCGCTACGAGCTTTTCCCGGTCGGAAGGCTCGATAAGGATACCGAGGGCTTCCTCCTCGTTACTAACGACGGAGCTCTCGCCTATAATCTTATGATGCCCGAGCGCGAAGTGCCGAAGACTTATTTCTTCTGGGCGCAGGGAGTCCTCACCGAGGAAAAAGCCGCAAGGCTTGAAGACGGCGTTAGCATCTATAAGGATGCCGAAAAGATAACCGCACCGGCTAAGATCAGAATTCTTGAAACCTCTACCTTAAGGGGGATAAAGGATCTTCTGACGGGGGACGATACGAAGGTATCTAACCGCAGGGGCGACCAGCCGGTAACTGCCGGGCTGATAACCATCACGGAAGGAAAAAAGCACCAAGTAAAAAGGATGATCCGCTACGCGGGATGTCGCGTCGTTTACCTGAAGCGTCTTAAGATCGGAGAGCTTTGCCTCGACGAGTCACTCCCGAAGGGAGAATATCGGGAATTGACCACTGAGGAATTAGAAATTATTAAAAGCGCCGCTAATTGACAAAGCGGCGCTTTTCGTATATAATTATTGTACTGATCATTTTTTTGTTAGACATCAAGGAGTAAAAACGATGAAAAGAATGTCAAAGTATTTGATTAAATCCATATTGATTGCCATTCTTATTTTCGGTATCTGCACTATCGGCGCTTTCGCCGCAAATTACGGTAGCGGTGAGGCATACGTTGGTAGCGAGGAATACGCAAGCATCATTGACGCGCTCGACAGAGCGGAAAACGGAAGCACCGTCACTCTTAACGCGGATGTCATCCTTTACGAGACGTATATCGTTGAGGCGGGAAGGATCCTCACGATCGATCTTAACGGTCACGAGCTTACCGTGGAGGAGCTTAATTCAACCTATGCAATCGCCAATCTCGGAAATCTTACCTTGAAGGATTCGAGGGGCGGCGGCTTGATATCGTCGCGAGGAATTTATAACGGATACGACGGCGAAGGCGTTTACGATACCAACGCACAGCTTACCGTTCAGAGCGGCGAATATAAATGCGTTGCATCGGGTGGAGGTGCGGCGATCTTCAACTACGCGACCGCTACGGTAACGGGTGGAAAATTCACGGCGAAAAGCTCCTACGCCATAAATAACCGCAAGAATATGACGATAACGAACGCGACCGTAAGCTCGGGAATTTATTGCGTCGGCAGCCTCGAAATTACGAACACGACCGTGACGAACTCCCGCACGAATTCCAACGCTATTTACGCGAGCAATTCAACCGTGATCATCAATAGCGGTGTCTTTGATAACACGGTAGCAAGCAGTGCGACGGTTTTGTCAAGTAATTCACGGATCACGATAAACGGCGGTAAGTTTGATATCGGATCAAAGGCGTATCTTCTTGACGGAGCGGGAATCGTTATTAACGGCGGCTCGTTTGACGGACCTATCCGCTCGTCGGGGCTGGTTATCAACGGCGGAAGCTTCGTGAATAACACCGACGGAGTTGGATTCGTTGCAGGGGACGCGGTAGTATACGGCGGTGAATTCAGCGGCGAGGAATTGATAAGCTATATATCGGCGCGCCTTGCCGAGGGATATGCGATAGATGCAAGCGGAAGGGTATACTTGATGTCTTGTGCAACGGACGAGGTCGCTATGATCGGAAGCGTTAAATACGCAACTCTCTCCGAGGCGATCGAAGCATCCCGTGACGGCGATGTTATAAAGCTTCTTCTCAATATCGAGCAGGAATCGGAGATAATTATTCCAAAGGACAAATCGATCGTTATCGACCTTGCGGGATTCGAGATATCGCATACCCACGCAAGCTCGGGCGATTATTCAATGATAACTAATTACGGCTCGCTCACGATAAACGATTCAAGCGAGTCGGGATGCGGTAAAATATCCTTTACCGAGGTCGCGTCGGATGGCGTGACAGCACTTATCGGAAATAGAGGCGGAAGCCTTACCGTAAACGGCGGCGAGCTTGTCGCAAAATCCGACTCGTCTGGTACGGTTCTCGTTATAGATAGCCATAGCAAGGATGGCAACGCGATCACTACCGTAAACGCAGGAAGGCTCGTAAGTGAAAGCTTCCGTTCGGTGCGTCAATATGCCGCAAGCAATGAATATAAGAACGACCTCGTTATAATTGGCGGTGAATTTATCGGTCAGGTATGGGTACAGTCTGCCGTAAGGGGCGACGCCCTCGCATCGATCACGGTAACGGGCGGCAGCTTTGCTCCCGGAGGTAGCGACGAGTCGGCAATATATATTGCAACTCTTGAAAGCCTTTGTATAAAAGCGGCGGTCAGCGGCGGAACATATAGCGGAAGCATCGCAGTAGATAATACCGCGAATATCTCCGGATTCGTTATCGGCGGCATCTTCACTGAGGCGGCAATGAATAAAACCGACGCATCCCTCCTTGCGGAGAACGCAAGCTTTGAAAAGCACGAGGACGGAAGCTACGGAATCATTATTAAGGATTATAAGGGCGTTGTTCTCAGCGGAGCAAAGTATAACCTCACGACCTCGACGAGCTTCGTTGGAAATCTGTATATAAGAGTGCCAAGCGCCGACGACGGTTACACCGTGTATGGCTACGAATCGATAAGAGTTATCGGCAACGATGAATACTACGTATTCACGTCATCTCCCGAGGTCAGCAATATAACCGCAGATATTATGTTCAGCATAACGGTCGAATTTGACGAGGACGGCGAAAGGATCATCACCGCGAGCTTCACGACCGATAGCTACTTTGCAGACGTTATGAATAGCTATGCAAGGATCGAAGAGCCGACCGATGATCAGATTGCCGACATGAAGCTTATAATGAACGCAACGAGATACGCAAACGAGCTTTATAAGTATATTAACGGCGCGTCCTACTCAAACTACGACGCCATCCTCAGCAACTACAGATACACTCCGTATATTACGAACGTTGACGATATCGATTTTTCAAGTAAAGCGGAAAAGAATAACGAGTCTATCAATGACGTCGTAAGCTCCGCAGGGCTTAAAATACACGATAGCTACTACGCAAGCTTCGTATTCTACGTAACCGAAAAATACGAAGATGTCAAGAGCGTGACCGTAAGATACCTCTCGATCAACGAAGAGATCTGCGAGCATACTCTCGCGCTTAGGAAGAGCGTCCTCGGCGAGAATACCGTTTATTATCTTGAGGCGGGCGACGTTCCGATATTCGATATGCTTTGCATTCAGGTGATAGTCGTTGAATACGCCGACGGCAGGGTGGAGAGCGGCGCTTATAATCTCGCGGCTTACGTTAACGCGCAGATTCTTAATTCAACCGGCGCGGCATCGCTTGCAAAGGCGATCTACGCCTACGCCGAAGCATCGGCAAGATTTAAGCTTATAACGGAATAAAAAAATAGAAAAGCTAAAGGCGAGGCACGGAATAAATCCATGCCTCACCTTTTTATTTTCAACCCTATAAAATTAAATTTAGATAAAGCAAAAGTGAGGTACAGAGTAAAACTCAATACCTCACCATTTCGTTTTCGGTTATGCCCAAGGCGATAGCCGGGGCGTGCGGATTCGGAGCAGAAATCGTCGCTTCCGCCCCGAAGGC
>JAZLEH010000321.1:0-5059 GCA_045615165.1 Eubacteriales bacterium
ACGATATCCTTATCGGTAAAGAAAAAATAGCGAAAATCGACGGTAACCGTCTCACTCTTAAGAGCGGAATTACCGAAATCTCGATAAAAATCAAATAAGGAGATTTTTTATGAAAACAATGTTCTTTGGCGACGTTTCGCCTTCCTTTGATTCAAAGGAGCTTTTCAGAAATGAGGAGGTAGATATCCTCTTCGGTGACGTTCAGGGTATTATGAAGAATAACGATTTCGTCTTCGTTAACCTTGAGACTGCGATCACCGATTGCGACGCAAGCAATAATATTAAAAAATTCGGTCCGTGCCTCTCCGCTCCGAAAGAGACCGTTAAGATTCTTAAGGAGCTTGGCGTTGACCTTTGCGGACTTAGCAACAACCACACCTTTGACCTCGGACTTCAGGGCGTTAAGGACACCTTTGAGGCGCTTCACGAGTACGGAATGGAATATACGGGTTGGGGCAAAGACTATGAGGATTCGAGAAAGGATTACATAGTAAGAAAGAACGGCGAAAAGATCGCTATAATCACCGTTTGTGAGCACGAGTATTCCTACGCCCTTGAAAACAGAATGGGCGCAAGACCCTTTGACGAGTTCGACACTATGGAGGATATTCGCGACGCAAGAAAGATTGCCGACAGAGTAATCGTTATATACCACGGCGGTAAGGAGTATTGCCGCTATCCCTCGCCGAGGCTTATGCGCGTTTGCCGCGCTATGGCAAGATGCGGTGCAGATATGGTCCTTTGCCAGCACAGCCATTGCATTGGTTGCTACGAGGAGTACGAGGGCTGCCATATCCTCTACGGTCAGGGTAACTTCCACTTTATCAAAAAGACGCATCCTAACGAGGGCTGGTTTACCTCTCTCGGCGTTTCGTACGATACCGTAACCGACGAGATATCCTTTATTCCTATGCGCGCCGACGGCGACGGAATCCGACTTGCCAAGGGCGAGGATAAGGAGGAGATAATGGCGGCGTTTGAAAAGAGATGCGGCGAGCTTAAAACGGGCGAATGGAAGCAGGGCTGGCACGACTTCTGCATCAGTATGGCAGACAGATATCGCGAAAACATCGGAAAAGCCTGCACTCCCGAAAGCACCGAAACCGACGACGCCGTATTCGGTCACTACCTCGACTGTGAGGCGCATACCGACGTTTGGCGCGAGCTTTTCAAAACCTGGAATCATACTAATTGCTTTGAGTAATAGGAGTAATACTTATGAAGCTTGCATTGTTTGGTGACGTGAGCGTAAGAAACTGCACTCGCGAAAAATTCGTGAATAAGGATGCGGATGGGCTTTTCCGTGACGTAGCTCCGATCATGCGCTCAGCTGACCTCACCTTCGTTAACGTTGAGTGCGCTATAACCGAGTCGGAGGGCGAGATAAAGAAATTCGGTCCTTGCCTTAAGTCACCGACGGAGCTTGCGGAGGTCCTCGCCTCCGTTGGAGTAAACGTTTGCGGTCTCAGTAATAACCATATATTCGATTTCGGCATTGAGGGCGCTCGTGACACGATAAAGGCGCTCACCGACGCAGGACTTGATTATACCGGATTCGGCGAGAATTACGAGGATTCGAGAAAGAATTACTACTTTGAGAAAAACGGCGAAAAGATATGCATAATCGCGGTCAGCGAGCACGAATTCTGCGGCGCGATCGAAAACCGTATGGGTGGACGAACCTTTGAGTACGATACCTTCGGCGATATAATCGACGCGAAGAAGCACTCCGACAGAGTAATCGTTATCTATCACGGCGGTAAGGAATATTGCCGTTACCCCTCGCCGAGGCTTCGCTCGGTTTGCCGCGCTATGGCGAAATGCGGAGCCGATATCGTTCTTTGCCAGCATAGCCACTGCATTGGATGCTACGAGGAGTATGAGGGCTGCCACATCCTCTACGGACAGGGCAACTTCCACTTTATCTTCGATCAGTACAGGGAAGAGGCTACGACCTCTCTCGGCGTGGTTTACGACACCGTAACGGGTAAGATCGAATACATTCCGCTCCGTGAAAGGGATGCGGGAATCGAGGTCGCTAAGGGAGAATTCCGCGACGAGATAGTAAAGGCGCTCGAGGAACGCAACGAGACCCTTAAAAACGGACTCTGGAAGGAAAAGTGGCACGAATTTGCCGCAAGGCTTCATCCGACTTATTCGGATTGGGTTGGAAAGGCAAGCCGCCCCGAATCCACCGAAAAGGACAACGTCCTCTTCGCGCAGATACTTAAGTGCGAGGCGCACTCGGACATACTCTTTGATCTATTCCACACTTGGAATGACACGAACTGCATAGAATAAAAATAAAAAAAGCTTCATTTCGATGTGAAATGAAGCTTTTTTGTTAACCTAAAATGTACTCGGAAACGATATTTGCGAAAACGCTTTCTCCCGTTTCTTCGTTATATCCCTTCTTACCGACGTAGGCACAGTGCGTGCCGTTCATAACCTTGAGGGTTACGTTATCGGTGTGACCGAAATGATTAAGAGTCGACATAACGAGCATCGTCTGCTCGTATCTGTTTTGTCTGTCATTATCGGAAACGATTATCAGCATCGGAGAATACTTTTCGTCAACTCCTATGTGATAGAGGGGGGCAGTGTCGTCAATGATAACTCGTCTGGAATCAAGACCGCTGAATTTAAGCACGTTGAAGTGCGCGGTCGGCTGACCTGCATCGTGAATATAACCGGTAATATCAAGGGGGGATATTCCGTGCTTTGTGAGCCAGCGGCTGTCAAACTGAAGCATCATTGAAAGGTATCCGCCGGCAGAGCTTCCTCCAACGTAGATTCCGTTCGGTGTGCAATATTCCTTGATATGCTCGAAGGTCCACGCAACCGACTCGGCGCAGTCCTCGATAAACTCGGGGTACTTTGCCTCGGGGAACATACGGTAGTTAACCGAAACTATAGCCACGCCCTTTTTTGTGAGTGGCTCGGTAAAGTGAAGACCTGCTTTATCACCGTTCACGATTCCGCCGCCGTGGAAATATACGAAAACGGGAAACTCACTTCCCTCATCGGGAAGAAGAATATCAAGCTTCTGTGCCGCGTTTCCAAGTTTCCCGTACTGAATGTCAGAATAAACTCTCATTAGTTATCCTCTGACTTAGCTGCGAGCTTGTCAAGTCTGTGGTTTCTTACGTAGAGCGCAAGGTCGGTTCCAACCATGAGAAGGTTGAGAATATAGACGGAAAGCGCAAGCCAAGCGATAAATGCGGTGATTCCGGTAAGCTCGGTAGCGATACCGATCTTGATAGCCTTCATAACAACGCCTGCTATGTAACCGAAGAAGATGAGGCAAAGGAAGGTAAGGCTCTTACCCTTAGTTGTTCTCGCCTTGTAGGATTTCATAACGTTGAAGGGCCAGGAAGCGCCAAAGCTGACGATCATAAGAACTTCAAGAATTTCTGCAAAAAGTGCCATTTTATTTCTCCTTTAAATTTATTTCATTAAATATATTACCATATAAAAAGCATATTGTAAATAATTAAATAAAATATAGTAGTATAACTTGAAAGTTTTGCTAAAATATGATATAATAATGAAAACGACTTTTTTGGAGAGCAAAATGGAGCTTTTACAGTTAAAATACTTCTGCGACGCGGCAAATTCGGAAAACTTCTCGCAAACGGCGAAGAAATTCGGCGTGCCGCCGTCGGATATATCACAGAGCATTCGCCGCCTTGAGCGCGAGCTTGACGTTGCGCTTTTCGTCCGCCGCGCCAACAGCATAACCCTTAACGAAAAGGGCAGGGAGTTTTACCGCCGCATATCGGAATCACTCTCTCTTATCTCGGATGCGGTTGCCTCGGTGACCGACGATGAATCGAGTGGCAGAATAAGAATCTGCATTAACGCCAACCGCCGCATAGTTATGGAAGCGATTGAAAAGTACAGAAGAGTCTATCCCGGCGTTGAAATAATAACGACGCATTTCACCGCTCCGACCGCCGATGAATTTGATATGATAATCGATAGTGAGGACGGAAGACTTTCGGGATTTGAAAAGCGATTGCTCATTTCCGAGCGAATTCAGCTCGCCGTGAGAAACGACAGTAAATACGCCAAAGTGCAGAATATAGATATCGCATCGCTTGCCGACGAAGCGTTCGTTTCAATGAGCGAGAAGAGCAGTATATATAATCTCACGAAATCGATATGTCGCGATTTCGGATTCTCACCGAAAATAGCTATGCAGAGTGACGACCCGTTCTACGTAAGAAAGTGCGTTGAGCTTGGACTGGGTATATGCTTTGTGCCGGAGTTTTCCTGGCGCGGACTCTTCTCCGACTCGGTCGTATTGAAGGAGGTCGTCGGATATAAGAGGGATACCTCGTTATATTACGACCCGAAAAAGCATATTCCCCTTTGCGCAAAGAGGTTTATTGAGATGCTGATCAACGAAGCAAAATAAAAATAGGGCGATGGTCAAGCCATCGCCCTTATTCGTTTTAGAACGCCCACTCGCCGTCCTTGAAAATATCGTAGGTCTTACCGTCCTCGCTGAGCGCCGTGATATTAAGATCAGCCGTGCCGATCATAAAGTCAACGTGGATTATCGAGTCGTTTATACCCTTTGCGTGTGCCTCTTCTTCGGTCAAGGAATCGTAATCGGCAAGCACGTTCGTAAAGCCTCTTCCAAGTGCGAGGTGGCAGGAGGCATTCTCGTCAAACAAAGTGTTATAGAAGAGGATTCCGCTCTCGCGAATGGGAGAGGAGTAGGGAACGAGAGCAACCTCACCGAGGTATGCCGCACCCTCATCCATTGCGATCATTTCGCGAAGCAGTGCTTCGTTCTTCTCAGCTCCGACCTCAACCGCCTTGCCCTCTTCAAATTTGATCCAAAAGTTCTCGATAAGCTGACCCTCGTAGGAAAGGGGCATAGAGGAATAAACGATACCGCTCGCCGCACCCCTCATGGGTGAAGTAAAGGTCTCTTCGGAGGGGATGTTCGGGTTAAACATAATTCCCGAGCCGCTTGCGGCTTCAGCTCCGGCACAGAAGAGCGCATCGGGGATAAGACCGACCTTGAGATCGGTGCCGTTCTTTGCGG
>JAZLEH010000322.1:0-7872 GCA_045615165.1 Eubacteriales bacterium
CTTGGTCTCATAGTCGCAGTTCGGCTCACCCGTGTATTCAAGTCCAAACGGATTTGAGGTAAATCCGTGACCTATGTCGTGGAATTGAATACCCCTCTTTTCAAGCTCGACCTCGCACTCTCTCTTCCATTGAAGTATCTGGTGGCGGCTGATCGTCTCGGGCTTGAAGTTTTCATTATTATGCGCGTGAAGATAGAAGTGGTTATAGTATAGGGGCAAGAAATGCTCCATCATAAAAACGTTCATACCGACCTTGGGAATAAAGTCGATCGCCTCTACCATATCCGCCTGATACTCGCCGCCCTCGTTACACCATCCGCGGTAACGGCAGGAGGGGGCGTGGCTGAATTTAACGGGCTTGATATCCTGCATCGGAATATACTCACCGTCAACGCCCGGCATAAGCCAACGGCATCCGTTCTGTCTTAAATACTCGTAAACCGAAAGAAGCACGCTTCGCGGATTATCGCCCGCGATCACGCCACCATCGGCATCCGTGTCAATATATATCAAGTCGTCAAGCTCGGTATCGAGCACTTCCGAAACCGAAAGTCCGAAATCCTGCATAAGACCAAGTCTGAATCCGTCCTTTGCATCGGGGGCGTAGCGCACCTCAATCTTGCCGCAGGCGGGCATCATCATTCTTAAATATTTGCGAAGCTCCTCTGCAGCATAGTCGATAGGAGAAGCTAAAGAAATTTTGTTGATAGCGATCATAATCCACCTCATAATTATCTTTGCTTAAATTTTACTATAATATAGTAATAAAGTCAAGCCGTTTCGGGTATTGCGTGAATTTTTGGGTAGAAAAGGATTTTTTAAGAGAATGGAACGGGGGCGAGCCGATCCGTGACGGTAAAAAACTTAATATCTTTAAATTCGTAAAAAGAAAGGGCAGAGACGCTTGCTTAAAACAAACGCCTCTGCCGTTTTTTGTTTTGTTACGCCTGAATGCGACGGGCTATTACTTAGAGTGCTTAGCGATAACAGTCTTAACCGCCTCAATTACGCGCTCAATATGGCACTTCTCCCACGAGGGATGAAGGAAGAGCGAAACCGTCTGGTCACGAAGAGAAGCCGCAACGGGGCAGAAGTTCTTCGAGTATTCAACGGATGCGGGATTGGTGTATTCCTTAGACTTGAAGGGGAACTGAGCCTCACCGAAACCGATGCCCTCAGCGTAAGCCTTTTCCATATAAGCCTCGGGCCAAAGAATACCGCTGCAGGGGATTCCGAGACCGATGAGCTCCTTGATGAATTCCTTTGCGGGAATATCAACAACGTTAAGGTCGAGAAGAATGGGATACCACCAATAGGAGTGCTTTCTCTCCTCGGTGTTGTGGGGAACTGCCTTGATTCCCTTAAGACCCTTGAATGCCGCGTCGTACATAGCCGCGTACTCAAGACGGCGCTTGAGGTTCCAGGAGTCGAATCTGCGAAGCTCGCAAAGACCGATAACCGACTGCATTTCGGTCATACGGTAGTTGAAGCCAACGCGTCTGTGAATGTAGGGGAGCTTTTCTTCAAGAGCAAGCATGTTCATACGAGCGCGAACGTCGTAACCGTGGTCACGGAACGAACGGCACTCCCAACCGAGATCCTCGTTGTTGGTAACTACCATACCGCCCTCACCGCCGGTGGTGAAGTGCTTGGACTGACAGAAGGAGAAGCATCCAACGTCACCGAGCATACCTGCCTTAACGCCCTTATAAGTTCCGCCGAAGCACTGTGCGCAGTCCTCGATAACGCGGAGATTATGCTTTTTAGCGATTTCAAGAATGGGGCCCATATCTGCAACGCCGCCGTAGAGGTGAACTACTACGATAGCCTTGGTTCTCTCGGTGATGAGAGCCTCGATGCAGTTGGGATCAAGAGTGTGCTCCTCGGTAACGTCGCCGAAAACGGGAATTGCGCCCGCCTGAACGATTGCGAACGAAGAAGCGATGAAGGAATAAGAGGGAACGATAACCTCGTCGCCGGGGCCTATGCCAAGCGATGCGATAGCGATGTGAAGCGCGGCAGTTCCGTTAGTACAGGAAATAGCCATCTTCGCGCCGATCCACTTTGCGAATGCCTCCTCGAACTCCATACCTATTTTACCGGTCCAGTAGTTAACTCTTCCGGATTTAAGAACCTTTGCAACCTCATCGGGTACTTCGGGAGCGAACTGGGGCCAACCGGGGAAACCGATCTCCTCAACTCCGGTACCATTCATAACAAGTTCTTTCTTTGCCACGGGAAAATACCTTCCTTTATGTAAAATTGTTTAATGCTGAGTATATCAACGATTATATTATAGCATTATTTTTTTATGTTGTCTATGGGATAATAGATAAAAATAAGTGAAATATCCATAAAATTTATAAAAAAATGGCATTTGGGGCGCAACCGAAAATGACCGTGAAATAAATTAAAACTCAAAAATAACGGGTGGACTTAAAAATAATGTTTAAAAGGCTGGCTCAATTCGAACCAGCCTCTTTGTTTATTAATTAAGTGAGTCAAGGAATCTGCAAGCCGCAAGCGCCGAAACTGCGCCGTCTGCGGTTGCGGTGGTAACCTGTCTTATCGCTTTTACGCGGCAGTCACCTGCAACGAATATTCCCGCGGGTGCGCCCTCGGGGATGCAATCCTCGCCTGCCATAATATAGCCGTAGTCGTTGATCTTAAGCACGCTCTTGAACGGCTCGTTTTCGGGCTTCTGTCCGATGGCGACGAACATACCGTCGATATAAAGCTCGCTTTCTTCACCCGTTTCGGTGTTCTTAAGCTTTATTCCGCGGAACTCGTCCTCACCGATAATACCCGTAACGATAGTTGAGAATGAAACCTCGATATTGGGCTTCTTATATAAGCGAGAGGCAAGATTCTTTTCGCCGGTGAAGAACGCGAGGTTCTGTATAACGAAAACCTTTTCGCATCCGTCGGAGAGGAGTGCCGCCTCTTGAAGCGCGGTGTTACCGCCGCCGACTATGGCAACCGTCTTTCCCTTATAGAATGCTCCGTCGCATACAGCGCAATAAGAGATTCCCTCGCCGGTGAATTTTTCCTCACCATCAAGACCGAGTGTTCTGTGCTTCGATCCCGCCGCAATTATAACGCACTTAGCTGAGAAGCTTCCGCCCTCGCAGGTGACGGTATAGTTGCCGGGTTCGCCGGTGATGCCCGTTACTGTATCAAGCTCGATCTCCGCGCCCTGCTCCATAGCCTGCTCAAGAAATTTCTCGCCAAGCTCAGATCCGGTAGCTTCAATAAAGCCGGGATAGTTTTCAACTCTCGGAGAGTGGGTGATCTGACCGCCAAAAGAGTTCTTCTCAATAACGAGAACGCTCTTTTCTGCGCGCCGCGCATAAAGCGCGGCGGTCAGTCCCGCAGGTCCGGAGCCTACGATTATAATATCATACATTGATTAAGCCCTCTCGGTGTAGCCCTTTATGTTGGAGAGGTTGGTGATCTTCTCAACCTTGCCGTCAGCAATAACGATAAGGGTGGGAGCCTGCTTAATGTCAAATTCCTTTACGAGATCGGGATTCTCGTTAGCCATAAGCTTTTCGTACTTGATTCCCGCTTTGTCAAGGAACATTGCAGCTGCCTTGCAGTTGGGGCAGGTGGGAGTTGCAAAGAGAATGGTTCTCGCCTCAGCCTTAACCTCAGCCTTAACCTCTTCCTTAGCCGCGGGAGCGGATCTGTCGATATAGGTCTTGGAGGTGAGCTTTTCCTGCGAGTAAACCTTTCTCTCCTTATATTCCTGTGCCTTACCGTCGTTCCAGTTCTGAACGGGGCGGTAGTAACCGGTTATACGGCTGTAAACCTCAGTCTTCTCACCGCAATCGGGGCAGGTATAAACCTCACCTGCGATGTATCCGTGATTCTTACATACGGAATAGGTGGGAGAGATCGAGTAGTAGGGGAGACGGTAGTTGTCGGAGATAGTGCGAACGAGGTTTGCCGCGCTCTTCCATGAGGGAAGCTTCTCTCCGAGGTATGCGTGGAATACCGTACCTGAGGTGTAAAGGGTGTGGAGCTCGTCCTGCATATCAAGCGCCTCGAAGATATCGTCGGTGTAACCAACGGGAAGGTGAGAGGAGTTGGTATAGTAGGGAGTGTTGCCCTTCTGCTTGTCGGATGCGGTAATAATGTCGGGATAGAACTTTCTGTCGTGCTTAGCAAGACGGTAAGAGGTAGACTCTGCGGGAGTTGCCTCAAGGTTGTAAAGGTCGCCATACTGCTCCTGATAGTCGGAGAGGCGCTCACGCATGTGGTTAAGAACCTGCTTTGTGAATTCCTGGGTCTCCTTGTTGGTCATATCCTTTCTGAGCCACTTAGCGTTAAGACCTGCCTCGTTCATACCAACGAGACCGATGGTGGAGAAGTGGTTTGCGAAAGTGCCGAGGTAACGGAGCGTGTAGGGGTAAAGTCCTTCTTCAAGGAGCTTGGTGATAACCTCGCGCTTGATCTTAAGGGAACGAGCGGAGATGTCAAGGAGCTTGTCGAGTCTGTTATAGAAGTCGAACTCGTCGGTCGAGAGGTAAGCGATTCTCGGCATATTGATGGTAACAACGCCGATAGAACCGGTGCTCTCACCGCTTCCGAAGAAGCCGCCCGACTTTTTGCGAAGCTCACGAAGGTCAAGACGGAGTCTGCAACACATCGAACGAACGTCGCTGGGCTCCATATCGGAGTTGATGTAGTTCGAGAAGTAGGGAGTACCGTACTTCGCGGTCATCTCGAAGAGGAGCTTGTTGTTCTCGGTCTCGGACCAGTCGAAGTCCTTGGTGATCGAGTAGGTGGGGATAGGATACTGGAAGCCGCGTCCGTTAGCGTCTCCCTCGATCATCGTCTCGATGAACGCCTTGTTGATCATATCCATTTCCTTCTTACAATCCTTGTACTTGAAGGGCATTTCCTTACCGCCTACGATAGCGTTAAGCTCTGCAAGGTCGTTCGGAACGGTCCAGTCAAGAGTGATGTTGGAGAAGGGAGCCTGAGTACCCCAACGAGAGGGCGTGTTAACGCCGTAAATGAAGGACTCAATGCACTTCTTAACTGCGTCGTAGGAAAGGTTGTCTACCTTAACGAAGGGAGCGAGGTAGGTATCGAACGAGGAGAACGCCTGTGCGCCTGCCCACTCGTTCTGCATAATGCCGAGGAAGTTAACCATCTGGTTGCAGAGGGTTGCAAGGTGCTTTGCGGGTGCAGAGGTGATCTTGCCCGTAACTCCGCCAAGACCCTCCTGGATAAGCTGCTTAAGCGACCAACCTGCGCAGTATCCGGTGAGCATCGAAAGGTCGTGAATGTGAATGTCCGCGTTTCTGTGCGCGTTTGCAATCTCGTCGTCATAAACCTCGGAGAGCCAGTAGTTAGCCGTGATAGCACCCGAGTTTGAAAGAATAAGACCGCCGACGGAGTAGGTAACGGTGGAGTTTTCCTTAACTCTCCAGTCGGAAATTTTAACGTAGTTATCAACTATTTCCTTATAGTCGAGAATCGTGGACTTAACGTCTCTGAGCTTCTCGTGCTGGCGGCGGTAGATGATGTATGCCTTAGCAACGTCCTCGTAGCCTGCCTGAATAAGAACAGCCTCAACGCTGTCCTGAATATCCTCAACGGAGATGTGGTGCTCTTTTATCTTGGGCTCGAAATGAGCAGTAACCTTAAGAGCAAGGAAGTCGATGATATCCTGGTTGTAGTTTCTCTCCTGCGCGTCAAAAGCAAGGCTTATGGCATTCGAGATCTTCTTGAGGTCAAAATCAATGATTTTGCCGTCTCTTTTGATGACTGTGTACATAAAAAAGTTTCTCCTATCTTAAAATCTTAAATTTCGTGCATATATAGTATACAGCAACGAAACGATTTTGTCAACAGGAGAAACACAAAATATTGATTTTTTTAAAAATTCTGCACTAAATATAGTAAATTACCCGCGAATTTGTGCATTTGGAACATATTCACGGAGCATATTCAACAAATCCTCGGTTTCTTTTTTGTCATATCCGCTGAAAGTGGGCAAAATTACGTCCCCCGAGTCCTCGTAGGTCTGTAAAAAATACCTTTTTGCACCGCCTATCCACTCGCCTATCGATTTGATATCGGCAGGGGTGTGAAGCTCGCGTACGAGGGTCGTTCTGAACTCATATTCTACTCCCGATTCCATAAGGAGCTTTACGCTCTCCTCGATCTTCGAAATATCGATTTCGGAGAGTCCGACGGTATTTGCATAGCTCTCTTTTGAATTTTTTATATCCATTGCAACGTAATCAACGAGTCCGCCCTCGATTGCCGCGCGAAGCACGTCCGGGCGATATCCGTTGGTGTCAAGCTTAACCGAGAAGCCGAGCTTTTTTATATTATTAAGGAAGGGAAGAAGGTCGGGCATAAGTGTCGGCTCGCCTCCGCTTACGCAAACGCCCTCAAGTATATTTTTCCGCTTACCGAGAAAGGCAAAGAATTCCTCTTCGGGAAGAGTCGCACTTTCACGAATCCTGTCGCCGATAACGAGCGACGCATTGTGGCAGAACGGGCATTTGAAATTGCAACCGCCGACGAAAACCGTCGCCGCCATTTTGCCGGGATAGTCGAGAAGAGTGAGCTTTTGCAGGCCCTTTAAAAGCATAGTAAGTACCTCTTTCATCCGCACCTTACGGCGAATGAGTTGTTGATATATTTTATTGGCGCTTGCCTATTATATATTGTATCACAGAAAAAGAAAGATTTCAATACTTGTCACAATATCTTGTGTAATTTACCGTCCCCGTGGTAATACTATCAAGGCGAATATTAACTGAGGGGGCATAGATGCGAATTAACAAGGTCGAAATATCCGGGGTTGATACTTCGGAATTAAAAACTCTCTCCGAGGCAAGAAAAAAGGAGCTTTTGCGGCTCGCAAAGGACGGAAGCCGCGCGGCGCGCGAGGAGCTTATACTCGGCAACCTTCGCCTCGTCCTTAGCATAATTCAGCGCTTTAATCCAAAGTGTGACAGTGCGAACGATCTTTTTCAGGTGGGGTGCATCGGACTTATTAAATCAATAGATAATTTCAACCTTGAATACGACGTCAAGTTTTCAACCTACGCCGTCGCAATGATAATCGGCGAGATAAGAAGATATCAGCGGGATAATAATTCGGTTCGGATATCGCGCTCGATAAGAGACCTTGCATACAGAGCGCTTCAGGTCAAAGAGGATATATCAAGGCGGGAGCAACGCGAGCCCGGAATAAAGGAGATAGCCGAGCGCCTCGGCGAAAGTGAGAAGAGCGTGGGGGAGGCGATGGAAGCGATAGTCGAGCCCCTCTCGCTATACGAATCTGTCTATAACGACGGTGAGGATTCGGTCTACGTTATAGACAAGCTCGCGGGTGACGATAACGGCGGCGACGATTGGATAGAGAGCATATCCCTAAAGGATGCCTTGAAAAAACTCAATGAAAGGGAGCTCGGAATAATAACGAGAAGATTTTATAAGGGCAAAACGCAGATGGAAATAGCCGACGAGATCGGAATATCACAGGCGCAGGTATCCCGTCTTGAAAAGGGAGCGATAGACAAGCTCAGAAGATTTATGCAATAGCAGTATTCGGGGAGGCGATAATGCCTCCCCTCTTTCGTTCCAAATCCTCTAAGATCAATAGCCTTTTTGGCGTTTATGAGCGTAATCCCGCGCGCGTGTTGACTTTTAATTATTTGTGTGTTAAAATAAAAGAAAAAATAAGGCAGGTATATATAAATGAAAAACGAAATGAAGGAACTTCATCTTCTCGGAAAGCTCGTCCGCCTTGACGAGTGCCCCGTGCTCCTTTCCTCTAAGCCCGATAAGGATTGGGAAAATGACTGGCAGGTCATGGCAGGCGAGTGGTGCGAAGAGGACGGC
>JAZLEH010000323.1:0-5420 GCA_045615165.1 Eubacteriales bacterium
AAACGGGGGTCATAAAGCTATAGATCGTAACCTTTGACACGGGGTTGTACTTAAGAAGCATTCCCCAGAGTGCGTAAGCAACCGCGGAAAGCATCGAAAGATAGAGAAGAACGCCAAACGCCTTGAAGCTTCCGATCTCTATCTCACCTCCCATGGAAAGACCGACGATCACCATAACGATACCGCCGACGATGAACTGATAACCGCTGATGACGACGGGGTCCTCGCTCTTCGAAAAGATCTTCATAAGCACGGAGGATGCCGCAACCGCGATAGCGGAGAAGATAACGAAACCGTCGCCCGTGAAATTCATATTGAGGTCAAGACCCTTGAGGTTGATGACTATGATACCCGCGAATCCGAGAATGCAGGCGAGGATCTTCTTGGGAGTGAGCTTTTCAAGGCGGAAGATGAGCGCGGATATAAGCACCGCAAAGAATGCGCTTGAGCCGCTTAATACAGTTCCCTTGACGCCGCTTGTGTTAGCAAGTCCGATGTAGAAGAATATATACTGAATAACGGTTTGGAACGCGCTGACGACGAGGATTCGCCAGATATTATCGGTTTTCGGAACGAGAACCTTTTTGCGCGCCACGCTATATATAACGACGGTCAAAAGACCTGCGAATGCGAAGCGAATTCCTGCGAAGAGGATCGTTGATGCGGTATTCCTTTCCGGCAGGATAAGCTCGTAGCCGATCTTGATAAAGGGTGTCGCGCTACCCCAAAGGGCGCAACAGAATATCGCAAGGCAAGCCACGATAAGCGGCTTTTTGAAAATATTTGTTTTTGTCTCCATTTTTTCTCTCTTTTCATTATTAATCAAACGCTAATATACTACCATAAATAAAGAAAAAAGTCAATACCGCCCCCGATTCACAAAATATTACTTGACATAATCGACAAAGTATGATAAAGTTTTAAGGATGTATTTTAAAAGGTTGGAAACAAAATGGAATTAACAAGAGAAAACAAAATGGGAACGATGAAGATACCGAAGCTTCTGTTTTCGATATCCGTGCCCATCATAATTTCAATGCTCGTTCAGGCGCTTTATAACATCGTTGACTCGATATTCGTTGCAAGATTCGATAACGTTGACGGTACCGGCGCGCTCACGGTCGCATTCCCGATACAGATGCTTATGATCGCGGTCGGAACGGGTATCGGCGTTGGTATGAACGCGCTTTTATCAAGATCACTCGGTCAGAAAAACAAGGAAAGAGCCGACCTTATCGCAGGTCAGGGTATATTCCTCACATTCTGCGGCTTTGCATTATTCCTTATATTCGGTCTCTTTCTCGTTAAGCCCTTCGTCTCACTTCAGGCAGAGGAAGGAAGCAAGCTCTTCGAATACAGCGTTGATTACATATCGATAGTCGCGGCTTGCTCGATCGGTATTTTCGTTCAGGTAACCTGCGAAAGACTGCTTCAGGCAACGGGAAAGTCGGTTTTGAGTATGATAACTCAGCTCTCGGGCGCAATAACGAACATTATCCTTGACCCGATACTTATCTTCGGATATTTCGGCTTGCCCGAAATGGGCGTTAAGGGCGCGGCGATAGCAACGGTTATCGGTCAGTGCGTCTCCGCAGTGGTCGGTATTATACTTAACCTCACCGTCAACCCGGAGATCACCCTCAAATTAAAGAACCTCATTCCTAAAGCAAAGCTCCTCGCAGAAATGCTCGTTATCGCAGTTCCCGCAATCATTATGCAGGCAATAGGCTCGGTAATGACCTTTGCAATGAATCTCATCCTTATCAAATTCAGTCAGGAGGCGCTCAACGTCTTCGGCGTTTACTTCAAGCTGCAGAGCTTCGTATTTATGCCCGTCTTCGGACTTAATAACGGTATGGTTCCGATCATAGCCTACAACTTCGGCGCAAAGAGACGCGACCGCGTATACGCCACGATGAAGCTTTCCGCTATAACGGCGGTTGCGTATATGCTCCTCGGATTCTCCGCATTCCAGATAATACCGAAGCTTCTTCTTGGGCTCTTCTCGGCTTCTGCCGAAATGGTTGCAGTCGGCGTTCCCGCGCTTAGAATAATAAGCATAAGCTTTATGCTTGCAGGATTCTCTATCGTAAGCATTTCTACCTGTCAGGCGCTCGGCGAAAGCATCTATAGCCTCATCGTCAGCGTTATAAGACAGCTCGTCGTTCTTATCCCTGCGGCATATCTTCTATCGCTCGCAGGAAACGTCAACCTCGTTTGGTGGTCATTCCCCATTGCCGAGCTCGTCGGTTGCACCGCTTGTATAATATTTGTAAACAAGGTTTTACATAGAGCCTTTCCGAAAAACGAAAACAAGGGTTGATCGCTTGACAATCTGACGGCGTTATGATATACTCAAATCAGGAGGTGATACTGTGAATAACATTCCTGAAAGCTGTGAGTACGATGTAAAAGCCATATCCCGTGTAGCAAAAACGCGCTTTTCAGTTTCACTTTTACTTGCTACTCTTCTAGCTATTATATCGATATTATCTATCGTTTCGGTGATCCTTTATGGAAAAAATCCCTTGATTTTCATCATATCTGCCGTAGTTCTCGTATTATCCTTATACTTTTTCAAAAAGGTGGTAAAGCACCTTAATTTCCGGTCGCTCAACACGATCGTCGGAAAAATATCCGATATAGACGTGCAAATAAGAACAGTTCGCCAGATTGCAGGCGGTGTCGGACTCCACTCAAGACAATACGACCATTACAAGCACGAGGAAACCGATGTCGGAATATACATTGACGAGGGCGATAAGATAACATCGTATTACGTAAAGAACGTTACCGCAAAGCAGGTTGAGTATTATAGAAACAATAACGAAGTGATACATATTTTTGCAACTCGCTTTCCGATCAAGCTCGGTCTTTACAAAGCCGATTGGACTTGTCCGACCTGCAAGGAAAGAAATCCGGGCGATGAGGACAACTGCAGAAATTGCAGGTGCAGGAGAAAGAAAGAATGGCTCTGCCCGCTATGCGGCGAATTCAACTCCGACGAAAACAAGCTCTGCAACAGATGCAAACGAAAAATAATGAAATAAACATAATTAACGCTCCTGCTTCGATACCGTTGCAGGAGCGCTTTTCTTTTACTTATTCGTGATTTCCTTTACCCAAGCGATCGAACGCTTCATTTCAGCATCGTCTGCCAAAAATTCAAAGCTCATCGCCGCGTCATACTCGGGAAGGTATTTAAGGCACTTATAAATCTCGGAGTCACCCTCGCCGAGCGGAGCTTCGGCAATCGTCTTTCCGCTTGTTGAGGAATATTTCGCGGGAGCGATACTCTTACCCCAATAATAATCCTTAACGTGAATATGCTTTATATCGTCGGCAAAATTCTCGTAGATATCAAACGGAGGGCAATCAACGAAGATCGAGTTGCCCGTGTCACCGCAAATTCCGACCTTGCATCCGCGTGCCTTCATTTCATTGAGGATCGCGCGCACGCCACAAACGCCGTTAAAGTATAATCCCTGCGGCTCATAGAGACAGGTTATGCCGCATTCGTTGCACCTTCTCGCGAGTTTTTCTGCGTCGTCGGAAATTATTTTAAGAACCTCATCGAGGGGAAGCACCTTTTTCTCAAGGTCGTAACCGGGGACGAGTGTGTGGTGGAAGAAGGGCGCTCCAAGCTCTGCCGCATATTCTATATGACGGAATGCTCTGTCCATAATCGCGTTCTTATCCTCACATAAAAGATCAACGAGGAGTGAATAGCAGCTTACGGTAAGACCGTTATCGGAGAGAAGCCTTTTCATATTTGAAGCGTCGCTTGCAGATTTCAACTTGCCGCCGTCGCAAAGCGCGTTTTCAATATGCTCTACGGCGTCAAAGCCAAGCTCGACCGTATGCTTTATTGCATATTCAAGCCCCTTGTGTGCGTGATCGCTTGAGAACAAGCTATAATTTGAATATTTCATTATTATTTCCTTTCGGCAGGTATCGCAATTTCATCAATAATTCTTGTGACGAGCTTTATGCCGCCCGCGGTGCTTTCGGGAAGTGCAATTTCGCACGGGTTGCCCGTTTTTACACATTCGATAAAGCTTCCGATCTCGGAGATAAAGCAGGAGTTAAGGTCGATATTAAGTCCCTTGACCTCACCGGGATAGACCGTGTCGGATATATCGACTTCAACGCCCGATTTACAAAGCTTTTTCGAGAGATTAAGCCTGAGATCGCCGTTTTCAAACACGGCGTAGAATTCCTTTGTAAAGGCGATATCAGCAGTATAGAAACCACCGTTAACGATTACCGAAAGTCCATCATATTCAAGAACCGCGTTAAAGAAGTCGTTCGGATCACTCGCGCATTCCTTCTCGTACACGCCGTGGATCTTCTTCGGCTCGCCGAGAATCGAATATACGAAGTCTATATCGTGGATAGAGAGGTCAAATACAACACCGCCGTTTGCCGCGGAATTTTGTCCGTTCGAGCCAAGACGCCATTTCGGAATTGTCGAAAGTCTCGTTACGAAGAGCTGCTTCAGCTTTCCGAGTGAGCCGTCCTTGACAAGCCCCTTTAAATATTCGTAAGGCTTTGAGAAACGGGTTATCTGTGCGCACATAAAAACCTTGCCGCTCTTATTTGCCGCCTCGCATATACGCTCCGCATCGGCATAGTTAAGCGCCATCGGCTTTTCGCAAAGAACGTGAAGCCCGTGCTCAAGCGCATAGATAGATATTTCGGGGTGAAGGTGCGAGGGGGCGCAGATATCAACTGCGTCAAGCTCCTCTTTCTCAATCATTTCCTTATAATCACTATATACGCGTGCATCGGGGGAGAGCATTCCGTAGCTATACGCCTCCTCGCCCTTACCGTCTGCCGCCGCAATAATTTCAGCCTCGTGATAGCGCTTGTATGCCGCGATATGTGCGCCCGCAATACCACCGAGTCCGATAAGACCGATCTTAACCATTGATAAGCTCCTCCAAATATTTCTTCGCATCGATTATATCGAGGATCTGCTGTTCGCCCGATATTTCGCGCTCGATGGTGAGAGTGCCTTCATATCCAAGCTCCTTAAGCTTTGCAATGACTCCGGGGAAATCAACTCTTCCCTCTCCGATCTTCTTCTGCTCGCCGAGCTTAGTTCCCGAAGTGGGATACATTCCGTCCTTGGCGTGTACGTCCATAACGTATTTGCCGATAACCTCAAGTCCGTCAACGGGATTTGCCTTGCCGTAAAGGATAAGGTTAGCCGTGTCGTAATTTACACCGAGATTATCGCATCCCGAAACCTCAACTACTCTAAGAAGAACGACAGGGGTCTCCTGTCCCGTTTCAAAGAGGAAATACTGACCGTTATTCTTGCAATAGTCCGCGATCTCGCGTATAGCTTCAACGACGGGCATAAAGTTCGGGTCGCTCATATTCTCGGGAATAAAGCCTGCGTGAGTCACGAGCTT